>NZ_JALBHA010000413.1:0-5887 GCF_023006445.1 Bradyrhizobium sp. SHOUNA76 | reverse complement strand
CGCGCGCTGCTCAATCTCGGCCACACTTTCGGTCACGCGCTGGAAGCGGCGACCGGCTTCTCCGACCGCCTGTTCCATGGCGAGGGCGTCGCGATCGGCATGACGCTGGCGGCGCAGTTCTCGGCAAAGCTCGGCATGATCGGCGAGGCCGATGCGGCACGCGTCGAGCGGCATCTGATCGACGCCGGCCTGCCGACACGGTTGCAGGACATCGCGGGCTTTGCGCAGGAAGGGCTCGCCGATGCCGACGCGCTGATGGCGCTGATGGGGCAGGACAAGAAGGTCAAGCGCGGCAAGCTCACCTTCATCCTGCTGGAAGCCGTCGGACGCGCGGTGATCGCGAAGGATGTCGAGCCGGCCCCGGTGCGCGATTTCCTCAAAGAGAAGCTCGCGCAGAAGGTTTGACGCGCGGCCGATTATTTCCGTTGAGTGGTGCATGGACTGGCTCGGATTCACCATCGTCGTCCTCTGCCTGCTGGTTTCGGCGTTCTTCGCCGCCAGCGAGACCGCGCTGACCGGCGCCTCGCGCGCCAGCATGCTCCGCCTCTCCAAGCAGGGCAATCACGACGCCGACGTCGTCTCGGACCTGCTCGACATGCGCGAGCGCCTGATCGGGGCGCTGCTGCTCGGCAACAACATCGCCAATATCGGCTCCTCGGCGATCGCGACCGCGATCTTCACGGCCTGGTTCGGCGATGTCGGCGTGCTCTATGCGACCGGCGTGATGACCGCGCTGGTCGTGATCTTCGCGGAGGTGCTGCCGAAGACCATCGCCATCAACGCGCCCGATCGGGTCGCGCTTGCGGTCGCACGCCCGATGCGGCTGACCATGTACGTGCTGGGGCCGCTGCTGCGCATCGTCGAAGTCATCGTGCGCCTGCTCATGCGCCTGTTCGGCCTCGCCGGCGAGCACCAGGCGATCCTGTCGCCGACCGAGCGCCTGCGCGGCGCGGTCGACCTGCTGCACCACGAGGGCAAGTTCGAGAAGCATGATCGCGACATGCTCGGCGGCCTCCTGGACCTGCGCGAGCTCCAGGTCTCCGACGTCATGATCCATCGCACCGAGATGATGATGATCAATGCCGACCTGCCGCCCGAAGAGCTGGTGCGCGAGGTGCTGGCGACCGAATACACCCGCATTCCGCTGTGGCGCGAGAAGCCCGAGAACATCATCGGCGTGCTCCATGCCAAGGACCTCCTGCGCGCGATCCGTGCGTCGGACGGCGACACCTCGCGCATCGACGTCTCCACCATCGCGCTGCCGCCCTGGTTCGTGCCGGAGATGCGCCCCGTCTCCGAGCAGCTCAAGGCGTTCCGCCGCCGCAAGACCCATTTCGCGCTCGTCGTCGACGAGTACGGCGAAGTCGAGGGCCTTGTGACGCTGGAAGACATTCTGGAAGAGATCGTCGGCGACATCTCCGACGAGCACGACGTCGTGGTCGCGGGCGTGCGCGCCCAGCCGGACGGCTCGGTCGTGGTCGACGGCTCGGTGCCGATCCGCGACCTCAACCGCGCCATGGACTGGCATCTGCCCGACGAGGAGGCAACCACCGTCGCCGGCCTCGTCATCCACGAGGCGCGCTCGATCCCCGACCGCGGCCAGAGCTTCACCTTCCACGGCTTCCGCTTCCGCGTCCTGCGCCGCGAGCGCAACCGCATCACCGCGCTCCGTATTTCACCGGTGCCGCGCGATGCGGAGCTGGAAGAGGCCAAGCCGAGGCGGGCCGGGACGTCGTTCTAAGCTCTCTGTCCTCTCCGTCATTCCGGGACGATGCGAAGCATCGAACTAGGGTGCGCCCTTGCGCACCCGAGAATCTCGAGATTCTGGGTTCGGCTCTTCGAGTCGCCCCGGAATGACGGGGTTAATTCTCCCCCGGCGCCTGAGCCTGGATCGCCAGCGCGTGCACGCCGCCGGAGAGTTCCGCGGCCAGCGCCGAATTTATCATGCGGTGGCGGTCGACCCGGCTCTTCCCTTTGAAGGCGGCAGACACGATATACACACGGAAGTGCGTCTCGCCGCTGGGCCGATGGCCGGCGTGGCCCTCATGCAGATGTGACTCGTCCACGACTTGCAGACTTTCGGGCGTGAAAGCTTCCTGCAACTTGTTGCTGATAGTGTCTCTCATAGCCATGTGTGTGCCATTAAGGTGCGCGTACTCACTCCGTCAATTGCCGGGGTTTGCCGCTAATTGCAATGTCAAGACTTGAAGGTTTTTGCATTGCGTAGTCAAAGTCAGCCATGCCGATCGATTCATCAAAGTTCTTCGACTCCATCCGCGTCAAGCCGCGCGGCAAGCAGCCGGAAGTGAAGCCGCGCGATACCGCGGTTGGTTGCGAATGGGCCGGATGCCAGAACAAGGGCGCGCATCGCGCACCCAAGGGCCGCGATAACCAGCGCGAATACTGGCACTTCTGCCTGGATCACGTGCGCGAGTACAACCAGAACTACAATTTCTTCTCCGGCATGAATGCCGACGCGGTTGCGCGCTACCAGAAGGATGCGCTGACCGGCCACCGCCCGACCTGGAAGATGGGCGCCAATGGCGGCAAGAAGGGCGCGGAAGCCGAGATCGATATGGCGTCCGATCCATTCAGCATGTTCAGCGAGATCAACGGCCGCGCCAGCTGGCGGAAGGGTCCCGAAGCGGAGCCCAAGGCCGAGACGCGCAAGGTGATGAACGCCGAGCGCAAGGCGCTCCAGGTCATGGGCCTCGGCCCCAGTGCCACGCTCGCCGACGTCAAGGCCAAGTACAAGGCGCTGGTGAAGCAGCACCACCCCGACGCCAACGGCGGCGACCGCTCCACCGAGGACCGCCTGATCGAGATCATCAAGGCGTATAATTATCTGAAGACGGTGGTGCGGGAGGCGTAAGGCTACGCCTCCGGGAAGGACAGTTCGCAAACCAGTCCTTCCGGCCGCCACTGCCGGGTAACTCGTCCCCGCAAAGTCCGGATGATACCGTCGACGGCGCCGATCCCGAAGCCCGTGCGCGTCGGCGGCTCGTTGACCCGAGGACCGCCGCGCTCTGACCAGCGCAGCACGAGCGGCTCCGCGTCAGTGGTCTCCCAGTGAATCTTCAGCCTGCCCGACGGGGTCGACAGCGCCCCGTATTTGGCAGCGTTGGTGGCCAATTCGTGCACGGCGACCGCGATCGACTGGGCGAGCGTGGCCGGCAGACGGATATCGTCACCCGCGATGCGGATGCGTTCGCCGTCTCCGCTTGCGTACGGCCGGAGTTCCTCTTCGACGATCGTCTTCAGGCTGGCACCGGTCCAGCGCGACGCCGAGAACAGCCTCTGCACGTTGGCAAGCGCGCTGAGCCGGCCTTGAAACGCCGCCTGGAATTCCGCAGCGGTCTCGGCCTTCGTCAGCCGCAGCATCGCCTGGGTCACCGCGAGCAGATTGTTCGAACGATGGTCGACCTCGTAGGCGAGGAGCATCATCCGCTCCTCGGCCTGCTTGCGGGCCGTGATGTCGACCAGCATGTTCACCGCGCCAACCAGTCGGCCGCGTTCGTCGCGCAGCGGCGTCGGATAGGGCATGAAGCAGATCCGGGAACCGTCCGGCCGTTCGGCCACAGCCTCGACATCGCGGACCGGCCGGTTCTGCTTCAGCGCGATGGCCATGGGGCACTCATCGTGGGGGAGCGGCGTGCCGTCGGGCAGATAGAGCTTCCATGTCACGCACCACATCTCGCCGACCTTCGGCGTGCGTCCGGCAAAATCGATGCAGGCCTGATTGAAGAAGGTGATGCGGCCCTCTGCGTCGGTCGTGTAGATCGCGGCCGGCAGTGCCTGGAGCAAGTCCTGGAATCGCCTCTCGGAATCCGCGCCGGCAGCGCTCCTGCTCGCTACCTGCCTGGCGATCTCCCCGATCCTGGCCTCGTCAGATTGTCCAAGCAAGTCCAGCATCGCATTCCTCGACGGGGCCAGATCATGCAATTCGCTGCAGGCAAATACGTTCCATGGGCCAATCGGAGACGTGAGGATCCTCCTTAACCCAGAGATAGTTCAGGACTTCGCCTGCACGACAGTGGCGCAGGATGGGCAAAGCGACTTGTCCGCCGTAGCTCGAAGAGCGAAGGCCGAAGCGTGCCCCCACTTCTGTTGCCGTTTCGGATTGATGGTGGGCACAGCGCAAGCGCGCCTATCTCCGCGAACCAACATGCCTTTGTTGCGAGTGAGCCGCCAGAGATGGCGGGAGTAAATACCTGAGGGATTGACTATTGAAGAATGGAAACGGCGGGAGGGCGATTGAGTCCAGAGTTGGGGCGGCGCTTTCCGCACGCCGCACGCATCTCCGCCGACCTCGCCCCCGCGCGCGGTCACCCCTTGCGCTTCACCGTCGGGAAGTCTCTGACCGCACCTCCGCGCCGCGTGCCGCACTCGTCCAAAATTAACTTTCGGCTAAAGCAACATAGGATTCACATATGTAGGTGCTGGAACGACGTCGGCGGATTTCAGTGGCGATTGCATCATTTTCCCGATTGGTCCAATGGCTGACCATGATCCAAGTCTTATTCAAAAGCTTGGTTGGGAGCTTTACACGACATGCGTGAACACCATGGTCGAGCGGCTGACGCCGCTGTGCTGCTGCGTGAGCGTCTAGAACAGCTCACTTCTCAATTGTCCGAATTGGAAAGTCTTCGCGCCCGCGTGCTTGAGGCGGAGCGGAGCGCACTCATCACCGCCGATTCCGATCCGCTTTGGTTGCCATCTTTTGGAGCTGCGTCGGCACGTCAAGCGGTGCGATATCGTGTGCGCAGACGCAAATGGAACGAAGGGATATCAGGTGATCAGTTAGCGCACCCACTCCGCTAACAGCCGCTCGCGATGCTGCAGGTGCAAGGCTTGCGTCTCGCGCATTGTGGTCAGGAACGCCCGCGCATTGTCAGTGTCGCGTCCCTTGCGCTCCCGCCCCGCGATAAGGGCCTCCTGCTTGGCAGGATGACCCTCGCCGAGCGCGACGTGGCGCTCGACCATAGCCAAATCCCGCAGGCGCATGGCGAAGGCAAGCGGGCAGGTCCTGCTCGCCTCCATGCCTTCAATATGAGGCGATGGGCCACGATCGCGGCCTGAGCCGCCCGCAAAGGGCGACAACTACAAACTTGGCCAGCGATTGCCGTGGCTTCGGCCTTCTCTTCTGGCGTCCTCAATCCCAACAGCCGATAACGCAACGGGCCCACAAGGGGAGAGGAGAAGAACGCTCCGCCATACCTCACGCCTCCGGCATCGCCCCCACATAGGACGAACTCGGGCGGATCAATCGTCCCGTGCGCTGCTGCTCGCGCGCATGCGCGGTCCATCCCGCGGCGCGCGCCATCGCGAAGACCGGCGTGAATGCCTGGCGTGGGATCGCCAGCGCGTCGAGGAGGATCGCCGTGAAGAACTCGACATTGGTCTCCAGCGGCCGTTCCGGATTCTTCTTGCGCAGCGCGCTGCGGATATAGGCTTCGACCTCGCCGGCAAAGGGCAGGTCGGCGCCGTCTGCTGAAAGCCGCTCGATCGCGGTCTTGAGCACGTCGGCGCGTGGGTCGCGCACGCGATAGACGCGATGGCCAAAGCCCATCAGCCGCTCGCCGCGGGCCAGCGCCGCGTCCACCCATGGCTTGATCCGCTCGCTCGAGCCGATCGCGTCCAACATCTCCAGCACCGGCTCCGGCGCGCCGCCATGCAGAGGGCCGGTCAGTGCGCAATAGCCGGCGGTGACGGCGGCGAACAGATCGGCCTGCGTCGAGGCCACCACGCGCGTGGTGAAGGTCGAGGCGTTCATGCCGTGATCGCAGACCGTGACGAAATAGGCATCGAGCGCCGCGACCTCGCGCGGCTCCGGCGCGGCGTCACGCAACATCCGCAAGGTGTCGGCGGCATGGCTCGCATTGGGATC
>NZ_JALBHA010000412.1:0-5917 GCF_023006445.1 Bradyrhizobium sp. SHOUNA76 | reverse complement strand
GGACCGGCGCCGAACACCGGCTTCGGCTTCATCGGCAGCAGGCCTTCGCGCTGCAGCTTCTTGCGGGCCAGCTTGCGCGCGCGGCGCACGGCTTCGGCCTTTTCGCGGGCCTTCTTCTCGGAGGGCTTTTCGTAGTGACCGCGGAGCTTCATCTCGCGGAAAATACCCTCGCGCTGCATCTTCTTCTTCAGCGCCTTGAGGGCTTGATCGACATTGTTATCGCGAACGAGAACCTGCACGCGGCATCCTCTTCAGTGGATCGGATTTGAATTCTGGTAAGACGAAGGGGATGGCGAAACGCGCAAGCCCTTAACCTTGAGGGCGCGGATGTATCAGACAAAAGCGGGGATGTCCACCGGCCAAGCGGGGATTCGGGCCAAGTTCAGCCATTAAATAAGGCAAAATACCTCCGTGCGGCCCTGATTTGGGAGATTTGACGCCAAGGGTGGGGCCGTTTTCGGAGCCTTGTTCCGGAAACTTTGAAAGTAGGGGACGACACATGGATATCAAGAAATACGCCGCTGAAGCCATCGGCACGTTTTGGCTCACATTCGCAGGTTGCGGCAGCGCGGTGATCGCCGCGGGCTTTCCTCAGGTCGGAATCGGCCTGGTCGGTGTTTCCCTCGCGTTCGGCCTGAGCGTCGTCACCATGGCCTATGCCATCGGCCACATCTCGGGTTGCCATCTCAACCCGGCGGTCACGGTCGGTCTTGCCGCCGGCGGCCGCTTCCCCGCCGGGCAGATCCTGCCCTATGTGATCGCCCAGGTCGCCGGTGCGATCGTGGCGGCGGGGCTGCTCTACGTCATCGCCAGCGGCGCTCCCGGATTCGACGTCAGCAAGGGCTTCGCCTCCAACGGCTACGATGCGCATTCGCCGGGCCAGTACAGCATGATCGTGTGCTTCCTCACCGAGGTGGTGATGACCATGATGTTCCTGTTCATCATCATGGGCTCCACTCATGGCCGCGCCCCCGCAGGCTTCGCACCGCTCGCGATCGGGCTCGCGCTGGTGATGATCCATCTCGTCAGCATCCCCGTCACCAACACGTCGGTGAACCCGGCGCGCAGCACGGGCCCGGCGCTGTTCGTCGGCGGCTGGGCGACGGCGCAGCTTTGGCTGTTCTGGGTCGCGCCGCTGATCGGCGGCGCGCTGGGCGGGGTGATCTATCGCTGGCTCAGCGAGGAGCCGGCTGGCGTCGTCGCGGGCGCGAAGACGGCGTAGAGAGCGTTTTCGAGCGAAGTGGATACCGGTTCGCGTCAAGAAAACGCGTCAAACAAAAACCGCGAGGCGGGATCGCAGCGAATGCTGCGGTCCCGCTACTTGCTCTTCGTCGGTCTGACTTCGGTGACGTGGCCCATCTTGCGGCCGGGGCGCGGCGTGCCCTTGCCGTAGATGTGCACCGTGGCGCCGGGGACGGTCAGCCACTTTTCGTGATCGTTGATCTCGTCGCCGATCAGGTTGGTCATGGTGACGATTTCGCCGTGGCGTACCGGCTTGCCGAGCGGCCAGCCGGCGATGGCGCGGATGTGCTGCTCGAATTGCGAGACGGACGCGCCGTCGAGCGTCCAGTGCCCGGAATTGTGCACGCGCGGGGCGATCTCGTTGACCAGCACCTTCGGTCCGGTGCCATTGGCGAGCACGAACATCTCGACGGCGAGCACGCCGACATAGTCGAGCGCGCTCGCGATCTTGCCGGCAATGCTGCGCGCCTCTTCGGCGAGCGAATCCGGGATCGACGCGGGAGCGCGCGATATCTTCAGGATGTGGTCGCGGTGCTCGTTCTCGGTGACGTCGAAACACTCGACCTCGCCCGTGGCCGAGCGCGCGGCAATCACGGAAATCTCGCGCTCGTATGGCACGAAGGCTTCCAGGATCGCGGATTTGGTGGCGAGGCTGGTCCACACCTTGGCGATGTCGTCGCCCTCGCGGATGATGGCCTGGCCCTTGCCGTCGTAACCGAAGCGGCGCGTCTTCAACACCGCCGGAAGACCGATCCGGACGATCGCCTCGCGCAGCGAAGCCACCGAGGTGACGTCGGCGTAAGCGGCCGTACCGATGCCGAGCCGCGTGACAAAATCCTTCTCGGCGAGCCGGTCCTGGGTGGTCTCGAGAATCTTGCGGTTGGGCAGCACGGGGCGGCGCGCATCCAGCACCATCGCAGCCGCGGCCGGCACATTCTCGAATTCGTAGGTGATGACGTCGACGTCGTTGGCGAACAGTTCGAGCGCTTCGACATCGGCATATTCGGCGCAGGTCGCGTTCAAGACGACGTCGAAGGCCGGCGAGTCCGGATCGGGCGAGAACACCTGGCAGCGCAGGCCGAGCCGCGCCGCAGCCATGGCCAGCATCCGGCCCAATTGTCCGCCGCCAAGGATTCCGATGGTGTCGCCGGGCTTCAGCTTCACGTGCCTGGTGTCGGTCACGCCTTGTCCTCCGGGCGCTCGGCGACTGCCTCGGTCTGGGCCTTGCGCCAGGCGGCGAGGCGGTTGGACAAGGCCGGGTCGGACAAGGCCAGGACGGACGCTGCCAGCAGCGCGGCGTTGATCGCGCCGGCCTTGCCGATGGCGAGGGTGCCGACCGGGATGCCGGCGGGCATCTGGACGATCGAATAGAGCGAATCGAGGCCCTTCAGCGTCTTGGATTCGACGGGAACGCCGAACACCGGGAGTTCGGTCAGCGCCGCCGCCATGCCGGGCAGATGTGCAGCGCCTCCAGCGCCGGCGATGATGACCTTGTAACCCGCGGCCTTGGCCCCCTTGGCGAAAGCAAACAGCCGGTCGGGGGTGCGGTGGGCCGAAACGATGCGGGTGTCGGCGGCAACGCCGAGCGCGGCAAGCGTGTCGGCGGCATGCCGCATCGTGTCCCAGTCCGACTGGCTTCCCATGATGATGGCGATCGGCGCGGTCATGACGTTAATTGTGCCCGAAAAACAGAAGGATAGGCCAGATTAACGGTTCCGGCCGGCGGCTCGCAAGGCGGTGGCAAGGAGAAGGGAATGCACTATCCTGTCTTGGTGAATCCCCGCAAGCCTTCATTGAGCAGGATGCCCATGAAGAAACCAAAAAGGGCGAGCGCTGCGAAGGCCAAAAAGGGCCGGAAGACCAGCGCCGGCCGATCCAAAGCTGCCCCAAAGCGGCTGACCAAACGTCCGACGAGGCTGCCGGCGCCCGGCGCGTCGGCCGATAGTGGAGCCAAGGATAGCCTCAGGGCAACGATCCGGGGCTTGCGGACCAAGCTCAAGGAGGCGCAGCGCCGGGTCGCGGAACTGGAAGCTGCGGCCGACACCGATTTCCTGCTCGAGATCCCCAACCGGCGCGGCTTCGAGCGCGAGCTCGCGCGCGCCATCGCCTACATGAAGCGCTACCGCGCCAGTGGGGCGCTGATCGTGCTCGACGTCGATCGGTTGAAGCCGATCAACGATTCGTTCGGTCATCGCGCCGGCGACGAGGTGCTCAAGGCGATTGCCGCAACGCTGACGCGGCAGGTCCGTGCTTCCGACGTGGTCGGCCGGCTTGGGGGCGACGAGTTCGCGCTGCTGCTCTGGAATCTCAGCGAGACCGACGCCAAGGCGAAGGCGGCCGCCTTTGAGCAGGCGGTGGACGAATTGTCCTTTGTCTTTCGCGACCAGCAGGTGACCGCGGGCGCCTCCGCCGGGGTCGCGCTGCTGGGGGCGCAGTCCGATGCGGGCCGCGCCCTGGAGGAGGCGGATGCCGCGATGTATGTGCGCAAGGCACACCGGCGGCACGAGCCGCGGATCAGGCTGGTCGGCAGCTGACTTCTACAGCGTGGCGAGATCTTCGGGCACGTTGCCGAATTTGCGCAGCAGCGTGGCGTCGCCGAATTCGCCGGTCATGGGATCCCCGCTGCGGCTGAAGGCGACCGCGCCGATATGGCCTGCACCCCGCGATAAGAGCTCGGCGCGCCGCAGCGCGGCCGTCGAGCTCTGGCATTCTTCCGCTGCGCCTGCGACAGGCGAGCCGTCGGCATCCATCAAAAAGGGCATTGCAACGTAATAGGTCACGTCCGACATGGCGTTGCTCCAATGTTGAAACTCAGGCGGCGCTGCTCTTGCTCCGCATCTTGCTACGCGAGGCGTCCGGAATGCAGCCGGCGGAAATCGCCGCCTGCAATTCTTCCAGCTCGGCTTCCAGATATTCGTTCGCCATGATCAGCGCCTTGATGGTGCTTCGCAAATTGCCGTCGCACATCGCGATCGCCTGATCGCAGGCCTGTTCATAATGGCTGTTGTCGAGCAGGGCGGTTGCAGACATCTGCGTTGTCCTTGTCAGTCGTCGTAGGCGTTTCCTGATGCTGAAATGTTCCTATTTTGTTCTTTTGGAGTCAAGCGGATTCATGTGGCTCGACGAAAAGCCGGCTCGCAGATCAGGCGATGATGTCGGGGGTAATCTGGTCTTCGATGAACGCGATGCGATCACGCAACAACAGCTTGCGCTTCTTCAATCGCTGTAGCCGCAACAGGTCGGGGGCGGGCGATTGATGCAGTGCATCGATCGCCGCATCGAGATCTCGGTGTTCCTGCTGCAACCGGGTGAGCTCGACTTCGAGCTCACGCTCGTCTTCATTGGTCATGTCTGCGGTGGCCGAAAACCGATTAGGCGTGAGATTTAAGGCTGTGGAAGCCCTGTGGAAATTATCGTCCTTGCGCGGTGTGATCGCAAGCGATCTGCGAGCACCGTTCGCCGATCTCCAGCGACATATTTCCGCCGATCGCAGCGTCGCTGCGCAAGCGCATTGATATCATGGATTTTTCCCGCGCGGTTCCTTTACTCACGCTTCGTTACATATGAATTTTCAAAAATGAAGCTGTGATGACGGATATCCATCGACAGAACGAATCGGTGATGTAGACTTCGTTGTCCGGATCGAATCCTGAGGTTCAACCCTACCGAGGAGGTTTCGAATGACAATTCAGGCACATCTGGTTGAATTGGAGCGGAAGCACAAACTTCTCGAAAACGAATTGCACGAAGCTCTCGTGCACCTTTCAACAGACGACCTGCAAATTGTTGAGTTGAAGCGCCGGAAGTTGATGGTCAAGGACCAGATCGAGCGTCTGAGGCAAGGCAACACGCTCCACTAGTAACCCCCGTAACAGCGTAGAGTTGATCGTACCCTTATCCCGCAGGGATGAGAGCCTTTGCGCTCATCCCTGCAGCAGGGTGCGCACCGTGCAAAGATGTTTGCGCGGTTTAAGTGCTTGCGAGCTCGGCGACGTGATCGGCGATCGCGAGCGACGACGTCAGTCCCGGCGATTCGATGCCGAACAGGTTGACCAGGCCAGCGACGCCGTGATCGCGCGGGCCCTGCATCAGGAAGTCCTGCGTCGCGACCGCAGGCGGCACGATCTTCGGCCGGATGCCCGAATAGCTCGGCATCAACGCGCCGTCAGGCAGTGTCGGCCAGTATTTGCGGATCGCCGGATAGAAGCGCTCGGCGCGTGACGGGTCGACCTCGTAATTGATCGTCTCGATCCACTCGACGTCGGGGCCGAAGCGCGCTTGGCCTGCCATATCCAGAGTGAGATGCACCCCTAACCCGCCGGGTTCGGGCACCGGGTAGATCAGGCGCGAGAACGGCGCCTTGGCATTGCAGCTGAAGTAATTTCCCTTGGCGAGATAGGCCGGCGGAATCCGGTCCAGCGGCATGCCGTCGATGTTGCGTGCCACATTCGTCGCCGAGAGCCCCGCGGCGTTGACGAGGAGGCTGCATTGCAGCGTCATTGGCGCCTCGCCGCCGGCTTCGATTTCGATGAGGCCGTTCGCCGCCTTGGCGCGGATCAGCGGGGTGTGAAACGCGAAGGCCGCGCCTGATGCCTCGGCTTCGCCGCGCAGCGAGAGCATGTAGGCGTGGCTGTCGATGATGCCCGTTGACGGCGACAGCAGCGCGGCATCGCAT
>NZ_JALBHA010000411.1:0-5928 GCF_023006445.1 Bradyrhizobium sp. SHOUNA76 | reverse complement strand
CCTGCCGCAGCACCGGCTGAGGCCGCCGCTCCGGCCGCGGCCTCGCCGTTCCCCGATCCGAACGCCGGCAGGCGCTGATCTAAGTATACCACCCGATTGTCCTCGCCGCGTCCGATGCTTAGATTGGGTCCCGAGCACCGCTGAAGCAAAGGTGCGCCCGTCGCCGTAAGTGACAAGGCCTCTCGCATGAACGGATCCGCCGCGCTGTCGACCCCGATGACCGATCCGTTCGGGCGGACCATCAGCTATCTGCGCGTTTCCGTCACCGACCGCTGCGACCTGCGCTGCTTCTACTGCATGTCGGAAGACATGACGTTCCTGCCCAAGGCGAACCTGTTGACGCTGGAGGAACTTGACCGGCTCTGCTCGGCTTTCATCGCCAAGGGCGTCAGGAAGCTGCGGCTCACGGGCGGCGAGCCGCTGGTCCGGCGCAACGTGATGACGCTGGTGCGCTCGTTGTCGCGGCATCTTTCCAGCGGCGCCCTGCACGAGCTGACGCTGACCACCAATGGCACCCAGCTGGCGAAACATGCCGGCGAGCTCGCCGATTGCGGCGTCCGCCGCATCAACGTCTCGCTCGACACGCTCGATCCCAAGAAGTTTCGCGAGATCACCCGCTGGGGCGAGATCGACAAGGTGCTGGAAGGCATCGAGGCCGCGCGCGCCGCGGGACTTGCCGTGAAGATCAACGCGGTGGCGCTGAAGAACCTCAACGAGGACGAGTTGCCTTCGCTGATGCGTTGGGCCCACGGAAAGGGCATGGGCCTGACGCTGATCGAGGTCATGCCGATGGGCGAGATCGGATCGGGACGGATCGACCAATATCTGCCGCTGTCGCTGGTGCGTGCGCGCCTCGCCCAGCAATTCACGCTGACGGATTTGGCCGAGAGCACCGGCGGTCCCGCCCGCTATGTCAGCGTCGCCGAGACCGGGGGCAAGCTCGGCTTCATCACGCCGATGACGCACAATTTCTGCGAATCCTGCAACCGGGTTCGCATTACCTGCACGGGAACGCTGCACACTTGCCTCGGCCACGAGGATGCCTCGGATTTGCGCAAACCTCTGCGTGCATCCGATGACGACATGCTGCTTGCGGATGCCATCGACCACGCCATCGGCCTCAAGCCCAAGGGCCACGATTTCATCATCGACCGCCGCCACAACCGTCCCAGTGTCTCCAGGCACATGAGCGTCACCGGCGGCTGAGGTCGCCGCGCTGCGGCTTTATTTCCCTGAACTATCAACCAAGTTCCAATTGACGGCCCGCGCGCCCGCTGTTTTGGTGCGACAGCCTCATGCCTGCGCGGCGAGACAAGCCCACGCGCGCGCCCGGCACAATCCGGGCGGCGCGGCACAATCGGGGAGGACCTATCGTTGCAAGCGCTCCTGAAACTGAGCCAGAGAATTGACGCGTTCACGCGCTGGACGGGCAAACGCCTGGCGTGGCTGATCGTGGCCGCCGTCATCATCTCGGCGGTCAATGCGATCATCCGCAAGACATTCGATACGTCCTCCAATTCGTGGCTCGAGCTGCAATGGGTGCTCTTCAGCATCGTGTTCCTGCTCTGCTCGCCCTGGACGCTGCTCGACAACGAGCACATCCGCATCGACATCGTGAACAACGCGCTGCCGAAGACGGTCCGCAACGTGATCGACGTGGTCGGCCACCTGTTCTTCCTGATTCCGTTGTGCATCGTCATGATCATCACCGGCGTGCCGTTCTTCCAGCGCTCGTTCCACATCAACGAGCAATCCGGCAATGCCGGCGGTCTGCCGCAATGGCCCGCCAAATCCCTGATCATGATCGGGTTCGCTTTCCTGCTCTTTCAAGCCATCTCCGAGCTGATCAAGCGAATTGCGGTCATGCGTGGATTGATGCCGGATCCCCATGAATCGCAGGTCTCGGCGCTGGAGGCGGAAGTCGAGCATCTCGTCGAAGCGATCGAGAAGAAATAGCCGGTGGCGACGGTTCAGGGGGAAGCATGACCGCATTCATCATCGCCAATATGGCGCCCATCATGTTCGCGTCGTTGGTCGTCATGCTGTTGCTCGGCTATCCCGCGGCATTCTCGCTCGGCGCCGTCGGCCTGTTCTACGCCGTGATCGGCGTCGAGCTCGGCCAATTCCACCCCGACTTCCTCCAGGCGCTTCCGGAGCGGGTCTACGGCGTGATGAACAACGACACGCTGCTGGCCATTCCCTTCTTCACCTTCATGGGACTGGTGCTGGAGCGGTCGGGCATGGCCGAGGACCTGCTCGACACCATCGGCCAATTGTTCGGCACCATCCGTGGCGGCCTTGCCTATGCCGTGATCTTCGTCGGTGCGTTGCTCGCCGCGACGACGGGCGTGGTCGCGGCGTCCGTGATCTCGATGGGTCTGATCTCGCTGCCGATCATGCTGCGTTACGGTTACGACCGACGCGTGGCATCCGGCGTCATCGCTGCGTCCGGCACGCTCGCGCAGATCATTCCGCCCTCGCTCGTCCTGATCGTGATGGCCGACCAGCTCGGCAAGTCCGTCGGCGACATGTACGAGGGCGCCTTCATCCCAGGCCTCGTGCTCGCGGGCCTCTACTCCGTCTACGCCTTCCTCGTCAGCATGATCTTCCCAAAGGCCACGCCGGGCCTGCCGAAGGAAGCCATCGGCTTCCGCGAGGTCGACGGCAGCCGTGGCCTCGCCTCGCTCGGTATGCTGTTCCTGGCGAGCTGCGCATTCGGCTGGTTCATGATGCGCAACTCCGAGACGCACGGCGCCGATTACGTCGTGCTCAGCATGTTCTATGGCATCATCTTCGCCTTCGCCGTCGCCGTGGTGAACTGGGTCATCGACAAGCTCACCGGCTTCCGCTTCCTCTCGAAGATGGCGCAGCAGACCACCTTCGTGATGGTGCCGCCGCTGTTCCTGATCTTCCTGGTTCTCGGCACGATCTTCATCGGCATCGCGACCCCGACCGAAGGCGGCGCGATGGGGGCTGCCGGCGCCCTGATCCTCGGTGCCGCGAAGCGGCGGCTGAGCTGGGACCTGATCCGGCAAGCCACGGAATCAACCGCCAAGCTGTCGGCCTTTGTCGTGTTCATTCTGGTCGGCGCCCGCGTGTTCTCGCTCACCTTCTACGGCGTCAACGGACACGTCTGGGTCGAGCACCTGCTCACCTCCCTGCCCGGCGGCCAGGTCGGCTTCCTGATCTTCGTCAACGCGTTCGTGTTCGTGCTGGCCTTCTTCCTCGACTTCTTCGAGCTGGCCTTCATCGTCATCCCGCTGCTCGGACCTGCCGCCGAGCACCTCGGCATCGACCTGATCTGGTTCGGCGTCATTCTCGGCGTCAACATGCAGACCTCGTTCATGCATCCGCCGTTTGGCTTCGCGTTGTTCTATCTCCGGTCAGTCGCGCCGAAGGATCGATACACCGATCGCGTCACCGGCAAGCGGATGGACCCTGTCACCACGGGCCAGATCTATTGGGGCGCAGTGCCATTCGTCGTCATCCAGATCATCATGGTCGCGCTGGTGATCGCGTTCCCGTCGATGGTGATGCACTACAAGGGCGTCCAGTCGAACATCGATCCCAGCACCATCAAGATCGAGGTGCCGCAGATCGAGCTGCCGCCACTGGATCTCGGGCCGCCGCAGAAGTAAGCGGGAACGAAACGCGCCGTCATGCGCCGCGCAAGCGGCGGACGACGCGCGTGACAAGCACCGGAAACGCAGGCATACCGGGTCATCCTCAGCCCTAGGGATGGCCGCTCATGCCCCGATTGCACCCCGCTCCATCGCTCATTGGCGCGTTGGTCGCCTCACTCTGGCTGACATGCGCCGCAACGATGGTGCACGCCGAGCCGATCGCCGATGTCCATACGCTGGCGCAAAAGGAGCAGCAGCCGCTGCTCGACACGCTGCGCGATCTCGTCGACATCGAATCCGGTAGCAAGGACATCGAAGGCCTGAACCAGATTGCCGAGCGCGTTGCCGGGCAGCTCAAGCAGCTCGGCGGCACGGTCGAGATCCTGCAACCCACCGACATCTATCGCCTCGACGATACCCCCGAGAAGATCGGACCGGCCGTGCACGCCGTATTCAAGGGCACGGGAGCTAAGAAGATCATGCTCATCGCCCACATGGACACGGTGTACCTGAAGGGCATGCTGAAGGACCAGCCGTTCCGCATCGACGGCGACAAGGCCTACGGCCTCGGTATTGCCGACGACAAGCAAGGCGTCGCGCTCATTCTGCATACCGTGGCGTTGCTGCAGAAACTGAGCTTCAGGGATTACGGCACGCTCACGGTGCTCACGAACGGCGACGAGGAGATCTCCTCGCCGGGCTGGCGCAGCACCATCACCCGCCTCGCCTCGGATCAGGACACGGTGTTCTCGTTCGAAGGCGGCGGGACCGACGGCACGCTGCGCCTCGCCACCAGTGGCATCGGCTCGGCCTATCTCACCGTGCAGGGCAAGTCCTCGCATGCGGGTGCGCGGCCGGAGAGCGGCGTGAACGCGCTGTACGAGCTCTCGCACCAAGTGCTGCAGATGAAGGACCTGTCGAAACCCGCGCAAGGCCTGAAGTTGAACTGGACGGTCTCCAAATCAGGCACCAACCGCAACGTGATCCCTGCGGACGCCACGGCCCAGGCCGATGCGCGTGCGCTCAAGGTGTCCGATTTCGACGCGTTGGAGAAGGAGCTGCAGGACAAGATCAAGAATCGCCTGCTGCCCGATTCCAAGGTCGACCTGAAGTTCGAGGTGCGTCGCCCGCCGCTCGAAGCCAACGAGGCCTCCCGCCGCGTGGCGGCCTACGGCAAGACGATCTATGGGGAGATCGGAATGTCCCTCAAGGTCGACGAGAAGGCGACCGGGGGCGGTACTGACGCAGCGTTCGCCGCGCTGAAGGCCAAAGGAGCCGTGGTGGAGGGCATGGGCCTGTCGGGCTTCGGCGCGCATTCCAACGATGCCGAATATGTGCAGCTCGACAGCATCGTGCCGCGGCTCTATCTGGCAACGCGCATGATCATGGACCTGTCCACGGGCAAGCTGAAATAGCCGCGCCCTCGCCGCGTTCGGCAGTTCAGCTTCGATCAGAGGCGAAGCTCGCTCGTGAGAAGCCGGAAGCGGCTCACAAATCGTCTTCGAAACGACGTCGGGCGTACGCGATTGTGACGATTTCCACCTCTGTCTGCAGGACGCGGAATGCGATCGTCACGCGCCGCTCGAATCCGATGGTACGCAGGCCCGGGAGAAGATCGTCGCGGCTGGTGCCACGTTTGGGCAAGGTGGCGAGAGCCATACACGCCTCCTCGATATGGTCGATATAGCCGCCTGCGATTCGATGCCCGGCACGTTCTGCGATGTACTCGTAAAGGCCGACCAAATCGGCTTCCGCCTCCGTCGAAATACGACCTTAAGCGCCACGCTTGGCGGCTTTCGCGTTCCTTGCGTGGCGCGTTCGCAAACGCTTGAAAACATCCGTCGCCGAAACACTGGGGCGCGGATCCTGGATCGAAGCGCGAACCTTGGCGGCTAGATATTCGTCAAGCGCGGCATCCTGCCGATCGAGGGCGCGAAGGGCCGAGCGCGTGACTTCGCTGGCGGAGGCGTATTCACCCGATTTCAGACGGGCTTCCAGGCTCGCGAGCTGCGGGCCAAGGGTTACGGTAATCGGCTTGCGTGTACGCATGCGGTCCCTTTCACCGCCCTTAGCATATGATATGACACTGTCATGCACCCCTCTGGCGCCATTCGCGGCTGCGATAGCCCACCTTGCGGGAAGATGTTGCGGTGTCAGGGCCGTACGAGGTCCTCTCCCGCCTTGACCTTGTCCGCCCGCCGAAACCGCAGCGTGAACTCGGCGCCGCCGCCGGGGAGGTTCGCCACCGCGACCGTGGCCGCATGATCATCCGCCACCGCGCGCACGATCGAGAGTCCCAGCCCCG
>NZ_JALBHA010000410.1:0-5955 GCF_023006445.1 Bradyrhizobium sp. SHOUNA76 | reverse complement strand
GGCGCTCGCCGCCCTCTGCTTCGCGCTCGCCGGCCACGAGGGCGCGACATTGGCGTTGGCCCTCGGCGCGGGCTTTGCCGTGCTCGGCAGTGTGATGAGCTTTTTGCGACTGGCGGTGAAGTAAGCTCTCGAGCCAGGTGTCAAGCCGCCGTCACATCGACCGTCGCCGGCGTGGTTTCGTTGTCCAGCGCCGCCAAACGCTCATCGATGGCAGCAATGACCTTGCGCGAGAACGGCCCGAGATGGGCATAGGCGGCGATCATCTGCACGGCAATGCGCGCGGATGTCGTGTCGCGCTTGGCGCAGTTCATGAAGGTCTGCCACAACGGTCCACGCGCCTCGGGAAGGGTGGTCACCACCTTGTGCACCGTCTCCATCGCACCGAGCTTGGCGCGGATATCGCCTTCGGCGAGCTCGTGGCGCTGCCTGGACCGGTCGAGCAGCGTCATCAGACGGTCGACGCGTCCTGCATAGGCAGCCGGGCTGTAGACGTGCTCCAGCACCCGCTTGTAGTCCGTCAGGATGTCGCGCAGCGGGCGCACCGGATCGAAGTTGATCCCGGCCGTGCACTGATCCGCGCCGATGGTCGGCGCCACATCGTGGCCCGGATGCAGCCGGCCTTCGCGCTCCAGGCGGCGCGTCAGCTGCGTGTTCGGCAAGGCGTAGAGCAGTCCGACCATGCTGACGGGGATCGCCGCCTCTTCGATGAAGTCGATCATGGCGTCCGCCATCGAGACTTTCTCATTGTCGAAGCCGACGATGAAGCCCGCGGTGACGAGCATGCCGGCGGCGTAGATCTTGTGGATGCTCTCGGCGATGTTGCGCCGCGTGTTCTGCTTCTTGCGCATCGCGACCAGCGTCGCCGGATCCGGACTCTCGATGCCGACGAAGATGGCGAAGAAATTCGCCGCCCCCATCAACTCCAATAGCTCGGAATCATCGGCCAAATTGACCGAGGCTTCGGTCGATAATTCGAACGGATAGCCGTGGGTCCGCTGCCATTCGGCGAGCTTAGGCAGGAACTGCCGCAGCGACTTCTTGTTGCCGATGAAATTGTCGTCGACAAAGTCGAGATGACCGCGATAGCCCATCTTGTAGAGCGTCTCGAGCTCCACGAACATCTGCTCGACCGTCTTGGTCCGCGGCACGCGTCCGTACAACTCGATGATGTCGCAGAACTCGCAGGTGAACGGACAGCCGCGGGAATATTGCACACCGAGATAGAGGTAGTCCTCGAACTTGAGCAGGTCGAAGCGCGGCACCGGCGTCTTGGTGACGTCGGCCTGGAATTTCGGCGCGGTGAAGACGCCGGACCGTGCGCCGCCCTCCCAGGCCGCGATGAATTCGTCGATGACGCTCTCGGCCTCGCCGAGCACCCGGAAGTCGGCCCGCTCATAGATGTGGGGGCTGGAGGTGGGATCGGGACCGCCGACGACCACCGGCTTGCCGGCCGCGCGGCAGAGTTCGATCAGACGCAGCGTATCGGCCTGCTGCGGCATCATTCCGCCGGTGAAGACGACGTCGGCCCAGGCGAGATCTTCGTCACCGAAGGAGGCCGTGTTGCAGTCGATCAGCCGGACCGTCCAGCTCTCTGGTAGCATGGCGGCAACGGTGATCAGGCCCAAAGGGGCGGCCGGGCGCTTCACGCCCAACACTTTGCAGGATTCGCCGAAGGTCCAGAAGGACTCTGCCGAGAACAGCGGATAGAGCATCAGCACGTTGTAGGGGGTCGGCACCTTCATGGAACTCCTTTTGGCGTTGGCCTAGTGTACCAAAGCGCTGACATCTTGCACCCCGGCAAAAGGGACAAACTGTCGCCTGTCGGAACCGTCGCGCCAAGCCACATTGTCGGCGTTCAGGGCGGGGGCGTCGCCCGCCAGCCGCAATTTCCGGTGGCTCACGACACCGCCCGATCCAAAATCCTCCCGCGGCAGCGACAATCCTTGCCGGCAACCCTCGGACTGTTGATTTGAACGGTTCCAGTTTGCCGGACACAGTGCGCCCCTGAGTTCAATCGGTGGATTGGGCCAATCAGGGGACTGCGATGGCAAACCTAACAATCAACGGAAAAACCTTCACCCTCGACGTCGAGCCGGATACGCCGCTGCTCTGGGCGATCCGCGAGAATGCCGGCCTGACCGGCACTAAATACGGTTGCGGCATTGCACAATGCGGCGCCTGCACCGTTCACATCGAAGGCGTCGCCACCCGCTCCTGCGGCGTTTCGGTCAGCGAGGCCGAGGGCAAGAAGATCACCACGATCGAGGGGCTCGCCTCGGGCGATTCGCTGCACAAGGTGCAGGAAGCCTGGATCGCCCAGGACGTGCCGCAATGCGGCTATTGCCAGAGCGGCATGATCATGGCGGTGGCAGCGCTGCTGAGCGAGAAGCCGAAGCCGACCGACGCCGATATCGACGAGGCCATCACCAATATCTGCCGCTGCGGCACCTTCCAGCAGGTGCGCGAAGCGATCCACACGATCGCAAGCGCGTAAGGATCCCCAACATGAACAAGCATGTTTCGCCGCGGCTCAACCGCCGCGCCTTCGTCATCGGCACGGCCGCAGTCGGCGCCGGCCTCGCGATCGGCCTCGACATTCCCTTCGGCGGCCCCGCCGTGGTCCGCGCCGCCGATGGATCGCCCGAGATCGGCGCCTGGGTCGTGGTCAGGCCCGATGACACCGTCGTGATTCGCATCGCTCGCTCCGAAATGGGCCAGGGCTCGCTGACAGGCCTCGCCCAGCTCGTCGCCGAGGAGCTCGAATGTGATTGGAATAAGGTCACGACCGAATATCCGACACCGGGCCAGAGCGTCGCGCGCAAGCGCGCCTGGGGCGATTTCTCGACCGGCGGCAGCCGCGGCATCCGCTCCTCGCAAGACTATGTCCGCAAGGGCGGCGCCGCCGCGCGCGTGATGCTGATCCAGGCCGCCGCCGACGCATGGAAAGTGCCGGCCTCGGAATGCGCAGCCGAGAACAGCGTCATCACCCATACGCCATCCGGCAAGACCACGACCTACGGCAAGGTCGCCGAGGCTGCGGCGAAGCTGACGCCGCCATCGGACGTCAAGCTGAAGGATCCGAAGGATTGGAAGCTGATCGGCAAGGGCGTGAAGCGGCTCGACACGGTCGACAAGACCACCGGCGCCATGGTCTACGGCGCCGACGTCAAGCTGCCGGGCATGCTGAATGCCGCGATCAAGGACTGCCCGGTGTTCGGCGGCAAGTTGAAGAGTTTTGACGAAGCCAAGATCGCCGGCATGAAAGGCGTCAAGAAGGTCGTCAAGGTCGGCGATACCGCGGTCGCGGTCGTTGCCGACACCTGGTGGCACGCCAAGACCGCGCTGGAGGCGCTGCCGATCGTCTGGGACGAAGGCGACAACGCCAAAGTTTCCAGCGCGTCGATTGCGAAGTGGCTGGCCGAGGGCCTCGACGACAAGCAGCCGGCCTATGTCGGCAACAAGAATGGCGATGCCAAGGCGGCGATTGCCGGCGCGGCCAAGAAGATCGAGGCCGTCTACAGCTATCCCTATCAGAACCACGCCACGATGGAGCCGATGAACGCCACCGCGCTCTACACCGCGGACAAATGCGAGGTCTGGTGCGGCACGCAGAATGGCGAGGCGGCGTTTGCTGCGGTGCTCGAGGCTTCCGGCCTGCCGGCCGAGAAGTGCGACGTGCACAAGGTGATGCTGGGGGGCGGTTTCGGCCGGCGCGGTCAGACCGACTATGTCCGTCAGGCGGTCCTGATCGCCAAAGAGATGCCGGGCACGCCGATCAAGCTGTTGTGGTCGCGCGAAGAGGACATGGCGCACGGCAGGTATCACCCCATCACCCAGTGCAAGTTGACCGGCGCGTTCGACGCCAACAACAATCTGGTCGCGTTGCACTACCGACTGTCCGGGCAATCGATCCTGTTCTCGCTTCGCCCCGAGGCGCTGCAGAACGGTATGGACCCGGCCGCATTCCAGGGTGTCGCCCAATCCGGCGAGGCCGCATTCGGCTATTCGGTGCCGAACCTGTTGGTCGAGCATGCGATGCGCAACCCGCACGTTCCGCCCGGCTTCTGGCGCGGCGTCAACGTCAATCACAACGCGATCTACATGGAATGCTTCATGGACGAGCTGGCCCAGGCCGCAGGCCAGGACCCGCTCGAATTCCGCCGCAAGCTGATGGGCAATCATCCCAAGCATCTGGCGGTGCTGAATGCGGTCGCGGAGAAGATCGGCTGGACCACGCCGGCACCGCAGGGCATCTACCGCGGCATTGCCCAGGTCATGGGCTATGGCAGCTATGTCGCCGGCGCCGCCGAAATCTCGGTAACCGACGGCAGCAAGATCAAGGTGCATCGCATCGTCGCCTCCACCGATCCCGGCTACGTCGTCAATCCGGCGCAGGTGGAACGGCAGATCGCGGGCTCCTTCGTCTATGGCCTCTCCGCGCTGTTCTATGGCGGCTGCACCGTCAAGGACGGCAAGATCGAGCAAACCAACTTCGACACCTACAACTCGATGCGCATCAACGAGATGCCGAAGGTGGAATCGGTGATGGTGCCGAGCGGCGGGTTCTGGGGCGGTGTCGGCGAGCCGACCATCGGCGTCGCCGCGCCGGCCGTGCTCAATGCGTACTTCGCCGCGACCGGCAAGCGCATCCGCTCGGTGCCGCTGCGCGACCAGAACATCACCTTTGCCTAAGTGAGCGCTGCGGCTTCCCCAACGGCAGCCGCAGCATTTTTCCGGACAAGACTCATGAATGTGCCGGTGACACGGCGGAATGCCGTCCTCGGCATCACCGTCGCGGCCACATCGCTCATCGCACCTTCGATCCTGCGCGCGCAATCGCCGGGCCGCATCGTCGTGGTCGGCGGCGGCTTTGGCGGTGCCGCTTGTGCCCGCGCGCTGATGCGTACGCAGAGAGACTTGCAAGTCATCCTGATCGAACCCAACGCGGTCTTCACCTCCTGTCCCTTCAGCAACGAGGTAATTGCGGGCCTGCGCGACATCGACGTGCAGCAGTTCGGCTACGACAAGCTTGCCGCCGAGGGCGTTACCGTGATCGGCCAGGCCGTCACCACGATCGACCCGGAGCGGCGCAGCGTCATGACGGCCGATGGCGTCGCGTTGCCCTATGACCGCCTCGTGCTCTCGCCCGGCATCGACTTCCATCTCGAATCCCTGCCCGGCTACGACGCCGCAGCGGCGGAAAAGATGCCGCACGCCTGGAAGGCCGGCGCGCAGACGCTTTTGCTGCGCAGGCAATTGGAAGCGATGGCGGACGGCGGCACGGTCGCCATTGCAATCCCGGCCAATCCCTCGCGCTGCCCGCCTGCGCCTTATGAGCGCGCCAGCCTGATCGCGCATTACCTGAAGACGAACAAGCCACGCTCGAAAGTTCTGATCCTCGATGCCAAGGATAGTTTCTCCCAGCAGCGGCTGTTCGAGACGGCCTGGAAGGAGCTCTATGGCGAGATGATCGAGCGCGTCGCGCTGTCGCAAGGCGGCCGCGTGACTTCGGTTGATCCCGCGACCATGACGATCGTGACCGAGTTCGGCAACTACACGCCCGACGTCGCCAATGTCATCCCGCCGCAGCGTGCGGGACGCATCGCCGAGATCGCGGGCGCTACCGATGCGACCGGCTGGTGCCCGATCGATCCCGTGTCCTTCGAGTCGAAGCTCGTCAAGAATATTCACGTCATCGGCGATGCCTGCCTTGGCGGCGGCATTCCCAAATCGGCATCCGCTGCAAGCGCGCAAGGCAAGGCCTGCGCCAGCGCAATCGTCGCTCTACTCGCCGGTAGCGCACCGGAGCCGCCGCGGCTTATGGGTGTGTGCTACAACACCGTCGCCCCCGGTTACGGTTTTTCACTCGCCGGCACCTACCAGCCGAAAGGCGACATCTTCGCCGAGGTCGAGGGCGGCGCGACCAGCCCGGTCGACGCGCCGCGCGAGCTGCGG
>NZ_JALBHA010000040.1:0-26324 GCF_023006445.1 Bradyrhizobium sp. SHOUNA76 | reverse complement strand
TGTTCGACTATCTGCATTATCACGCGACGGTGCATGAGGTGCTCGGTGTCGCGCGCGGGAGTGCACGGGTTCGCTTCGGCGGCTGCTTCGGTTTTCCGTCAGGGCCGGCGTCTTGTGGCTGCGCCTGCGCGACCACGAGCGGCGGCGCAGTTTGCGCCTGCGATGCGGAGTTTGCGAATTGCATCGCAGTCAGAGCCGTCGTCGCGAGCAGCACGAAACGAAGATTGGTCATGGTGGTGAACTTCCCCGGAAGGTTCTTTGACGAAGTGTTGGAATGAACAGCTACGCGTTAGGCCGGATTGTGGCGGGCGAAGCGGTCGCGGCCCGATTTATTTCTGCACGCAAATCACCTCACTATGGTGACGTTCATTGCGCATTCAGACGCGGGTTGCAATCGCCACACATGCGATCGCGTAGCTCACGCGCGATCCCGCGGCGAACTTGCGTCCGTCGCGGGATTGGGCGTGAGCGGTCCGTTCGGCCCGCGTGATGGAATCTCTTCAGGCATGCGGCCCGGCAATTCGTCGGGCCGTGGTGGCGAGCCGGGCTCGCGCACCGGGGGCGTGATTTCAGGCTGCGGACCACCGGGCGGGATTCCGGGCGGAGGCTCCGTTGGCGTGCCGGGAGTCGACGGCGGAATCTCGGGTGGTTCGATCGGCATCGGCATCATCGGGATAGTTGTCCAGAGGACAACAACGATGATGCCGCGCCGATGTTCCGCACCGCATCGCGCCGGGCCTGCCTTATTCCGGAGTGTGGCAGACCGCCTCGATGTTGTGGCCGTCGGGATCGAGCACGAAGGCGCCGTAGTAGTTCGGATGGTAGTGCGGCCGGATGCCGGGCGGACCGTTGTCGCGTCCGCCGGCCGCGATCGCGGCCTTGTAGAAGGCATCGACGGTGGCGCGGTCCTTGGCCGCGATCGCGATGTGCACCGGCTTGTTCATCGCGCCTTCGCCGCCGAACCAGAAATCCGGCTTGCCGTCGGCGCCGAACCCGGCCGCCGCTGCATGACCGGTCTGCTCCGCCGTGACTTCCATGATCAGGCCGTAGCCGAGCGGCGCCAGCGCCTTGGCGTAGAACGCTTTGGCGCGCTCATAGTCGGAGACGGAAAAACCAAAATGATCGATCATCGCTGGCCTCCATTGTTCGTTCTCGTCAGCGTGACAGGAACGTATTGCTCCGCGTCTTGCGCGCGATCGCAAAGCCGCGTTCGACCATGTCAGCGATACAATCCTGCTGCCATTCGCTTTGTGACAGGTGCTCGATCACCACCGCGCGCGGCCACAGCGATGGCGGTGCATCGCGGAAAAAACCGATCAGCACGCGGTCCTCGAAACCCTCGACGTCGATCTTGAGCGAATCGATTCCGGTGACGCCGGCCTCGTCGAGAATGCGTGTCAGCCGCAGCGACGGCACCTTGATGGCCTCGGCGCTCGCCGTGCCGGTGACGACGTGGGTGGCGCCGAGATTGCCGCCGCCGCTCTCGATCATCAGCTCGCCGTCGCTGTCGCCGGCCGCGGCCTGCACCAGGCGCACCTGCGTTGTCTGCGACGCGGCGTGGTTGAACGAGAGGCGTCCGAACGTCATCGGATGCGGCTCGATCGCGACCACCTTGCCCGATAGTCCCACTTGCTGCGCCATCACCAGCGCAAAGGTGCCGACATTGGCGCCGACGTCGACGAACACGCCGCCTGCCGGCGTGTGCTGGCGCAGGAAATCGAGCTCGTCGAGATTGTAGTCCGGATTGAACAGCGCGCCGCGCTCGGTCGCGCTGCCCTGGTGATAGAGCCGGAACGAGGCGCCCTGATACCGCACGTCGACCGGGCCGCTCCGCACGAGGTTCACCAGCCGCGACATCCACGGACGGAATGCGCCGCGCTTCAGCCCGGATTGTTGTGTGAGGCTGATAATCGCGGCCTGCGCCGTGTTCGGCGCAAACGCGCCGAACGGCGCGGACGAAGGGGTCTTGTCGGTCGTCAAGCAGGCGGTCCTCGTTACGGGCGGCGCATGCATAGCCGGTTTTGACGGGGACTCCAATCTTCACGAGAGGGCTACGATGTCATGCTGCCTTCTTCGGCGCCTTCCTTTGCCGCAGGAAACGCCCGAGCAGCCTGCGCTTGCCCTTGCGCGGGATCAGCTCGATGTCGCTGACGAGCTTGGCGCCGCCCTTGCGGCGCTCCAGCACGATCTTGCGGCTGTGAAAGGCTTCCAGCTCGGCACGATGCGCGACGCTGACGATGGTCGCCTTCGGCAGCTCGTCGGTGACCATCTGCATCATCTTGTCCTGGCTCTTCTCGTCGAGCGCCGAGGTCGCCTCGTCCAGCACGACGATGTCGGGGTTGTGCAGCAAGAGCCGCGCGAAGGCGAGGCGCTGCTTCTCGCCGCCGGACAAGGTCTGGTCCCAGGGAGCTTCCTCCTCGATCTTCTCCTTGAGATGATCGAGGCCGACCTTGTGCAGGGCCTCGCCGATCTCTTCGACGGTCCAGTCCTCTTCGGCGCCGGGATAGGCGACGGCGCGGCGCAGCGAGCCTGAGGGCACGTAGGGCCGCTGCGGCAGCATGAACAGCCGCCGGTCGGGATGGAAATTTACGCTGCCGCCGCCCCACGGCCACAGGCCAGCGATGGCGCGCACCAGCGTGCTCTTGCCGGTGCCTGATTCGCCGGCGACGAGGAGCCGCTCGCCAGGCTCGATCACCACTTCGGTCTCGCCGACCACGGCGGTGCCGTCATCCAGCGTGACCGAAAGATCCTTCATCTCGAGCATGGCGTCATTGCTGGTCTCGCCGCGCTTGATGCGGCCGAGACCGTCGCCCTGCTCGGCGCGCTCGAGGCCATCGAGCGACATCATCAGCGAGGCGATGCGGCGCGCGCAGGCGTTCCAGTCGGCGAGCCGCGGATAATTGTCGACCAGCCAGCCGAATGCGCTCTGCACGATGGTGAAGGCGGAGGCGGCCTGCATCACCTGCCCGAGGGTCATGCTGCCGTCGAGGAATTTTGGCGCACAGAGCAGGAGAGGGACCACGGGCGCAACGAGGCTCGACCCTTGCGATACCAGCGTGGTGCGCATGTGCTGGCCAGCGAGCCGCGCCCATTGCCGCAGCACGCTGGTGAAGTTGCGGTCGATGCCGCCGCGCTCTTCCTCCTCGCCGCCGAGCAGCGCGATGCTCTCGCCGTTCTCGCGCACGCGCGTCAGCGTGTAGCGGAAATCGGCCTCGGCCTGGTTCTTGTCTTCGGACACCTGCACGAAGCGCCGGCCGATCACCAGGATGGAGCCGGAGGCGATTCCCGCATAGAGCATCGCCGCGATGACGAGGAAGCCCGGAATGGTGATGCTGGAGCCGCCGAGCGTGACGGTGAGCGCGCCGCCGATGGTCCAGAGCACGACGATGAAGGTCGCAGCCGACAGCAGCGCGGCCGTCACGCCGGCGACGAAATCGACAGGAGAGTCGGTCGCGACGCGCAAATCCTCGGCGATGCGGTATTCGGGATTCTGGTGATCGCCGCCGACGAGGTTGAGCTGATAGTAGCGTCCGTTGGCGAGCCACCGCGTCAGCACGCTCGCCGTCAGCCAGGCCCGCCAGCGCCGCTGAATGCCCATCCGCGCGAACACTTGCGCCACACCGAGCACGATGCTGCCGATCGCGAGCGGGAAGAACATCGCGGTGAGATGAAAGACGCTCGCCGCATCGCGCTTCTCGATGGCGTCGAAGATCGCGCGATTCCAGACATTGATGCCGTATTGGAAGCCGACGGTCAGGACGATCAGCACGCCGAGGCCGATCGAGAGCGGCCAGGCGAGGCGGTCGCCCTTGCGACCCCAGAAGCCGCGCGCGCTGATCCAGAAGCGTGTCAGCAGGTAATCCTTGCGGACCTGCTCGGCCTCCTCGGGTGACAGCTCGGGATCGGGCTCGATCAGCTCCGGAGGCGGTGCTGCCACGTCATCGCCGTTCTCGCCTTTGATCTCGACAATGGGCGGCTTCTTGCCCTGATCGCGCTTTGCGGCCCGCTTGTGCATGCGCGGACAACGCAAAGGAAATCAAACGGTTCCCGTCGGTTCCGAGCGCCGAATCACTCGGCGGCGCCGTCCCGGACGCGCCGGATCCGGGCCGCCCGATGCAGAACGCGCGACAATTCCTCGATCGAATAGGGTTTTTGCACGAGATCGAAGCCGGCCACGCCGTCTTGTGACAGCGCCTGGCTGTAGCCGGTGGTCAGCACGATCGGCGCGTCGATGCCGCGGTCGCGGATGGCCTGCGCCAGATCGAGTCCGGTCATCCCGGGCATGACAACGTCCGAGAACACGACGTCGAAGCGATCGGCGTCGACGACGAGCTCGGCGAGCGCGTCGGTGGCATTGTCGACCAGCGTGATGCTGTAGCCGAGCTCGGTGAGACCGTCGGCGGCGAAATTGGCAAGCTCGATATTATCCTCGACCACCAGCACCGACATGCCGCTGCCGGCCACCGCCGGCGCCGTGTTGGGCGCCTGCCGCTGCGGCAGCAGGTCCGGCGGCACCCGCGGCAGATAGAGTGAGAAGGTGCTGCCGTGCCCGACCTCGCTCGTGACCGTCACCTCGCCGCCGGATTGCCGGGCGAAGCCGAACACCTGGGACAGGCCGAGGCCGGTGCCGTGGCCAACCTGCTTGGTGGTGAAGAACGGCTCGAAGATGCGCCCCAATCGGGCGGCGGGAATGCCGATGCCGGTGTCGCTGACGGTCACGCTGATGAAGCCATGGTGTCCCGGGATCTGGCCGTCCGGGGCGCCGGCCAGCGTGTCCGGAACGGTCGTCGCGGCCTCGACCTTGAAGGTGATCCGGCCCTTGCCCTGCATGGCATCGCGCGCGTTGGTCGCCATGTTGATCAGCGCCGTCTCGAACTGGCCGGCATCGGCACGGACGAGGCAGGGCTCCGCGGGCAGGCGCATGGCGATCTCGATGGCCGGCCCCAGCAGGGGCGCAAGCATGTCGTGCAGCGCCTGCATTCGTTCGCCGACGTCGAACACCTCCGGCTTCAAGGTCTGACGCCGCGCAAAGGCGAGCAGCTGCGAGGTCAGCTTGGCCGCGCGGGCCACGGCGTCTGCAATGGCGGTGATGTAGCGCTGGCGCCGCTCCTCCGTCAGCTGCGGCCGGTTCAAAAGGTCGACCGAGGCGCGGATCACCGTCAGCAAATTGTTGAAATCATGCGCGACCCCGCCGGTGAGCTGCCCGAGCGCCTCCAGGCGCTGGCTGTGCTTGAGTGCCTCCTCGGCCTCACGCCGCTTTGCGGCCTCGGCTTGAAGGTGCTGGGTGCGCCGCAAGGCCAGCGCCAGCAACAGAAACAGAAGTGCGGTGGCGGGAATGCCGAACACAAGATGCTGGCCGATGGTGGCGAACCAGCGCGCGCGGATCGCCGAGGTTTCGAGCCCGGCGCTGACATAGATCGGGTATTCCGCGATGCGCCGGTAGCCGATGCGCCGCTCGATCCCGTCCGACGGCCAGGCGACGGTGATGAGGCCGTGCTCGGGGCGCGCCGCGATTTCGCGGCCGACCGGTCCGGTCGGATCGAGCCGAAGGTCGCGGTCGAGCCGCGGGAAATGCGCAAGCAGCATGCCGTCGGTGCGTCCCATCGCGAAGAAGCTGCCGGCATCGGAACCGATGCGCGCATAGAAACTGTCGAAATATTCGGGGAGGACCGAGGCCTGGATCACCCCGATGAAGCTGCCGTCGTCGGAGTCGCGGCGGCGGCTCACCCCGAAGAAGCGCGCGCCCTGATAGGGCGGGCGGGGCGTCAGGGCCGTGCCGATGAACGTGCCGATGCTCTGGTCGATATGGGCATAGAAGTAATTGCGGTCCGCAAAGCTCAACTCCGGCGGTGGCGAGGCGAGGCTGTTGACCAGCGCTTTTCCGTCCGCGTCGAAGATCCAGGCCGATTTGAGTTGTGGCAGCGAATCGGTCAGCCGCTTCAGGCGGCGATGCAGCGCCGGCTCGCGGGCGCGGATGGTGTCGTCGGGTAGGCCGCGGACCACCTCGTTGAGCTCGGCAAGGCTGCGATCGATGGTCTCGAACACCTTCAGCGCGTGCTCATGCACGACGTCGAGCGTGCGCTCGATCTCCCGGTCGGCGATGTCGCGGGTCGATGTGTAGGAGATCGTTGCGGCGATGGCGAACAGAGCAATCGGCAGCGCCAGGGATGCCGCCATCATCCACTGCAACAATCTCAGCGAGTTGCGTTGCGCCCTCTGCACAGTCGCTCCGTCCCTGACGGGAGCTTAACTGAATCTGGCGCGGGGAAGGAAGCAGCTTATGCTGGAACCGAAGGTTGCGATCTAAAAATTTGCCCGCACGGCGGGTCGGAGAAAATTCTCCTCGAATTGACTCCGATCCCAGAATGTCCCGGCCGGTCTGGCCGGGACGCAAAGCATGACTTCGTCTCAGATCTGCCGTTCGACCATCTTGAGCTTGAGCTCGGCGATGGCTTCCGCGGGGTTCAGTCCCTTCGGGCAGGCTTTGGCGCAGTTCATGATGGTGTGGCAGCGGTAGAGCCGGAACGGGTCCTCGAGATTGTCGAGCCGCTCGCCGGTCGCTTCATCCCGCGAATCGGACACCCAGCGGTTGGCCTGGAGCAGGGCGGCGGGGCCGAGATAGCGGTCGCTGTTCCACCAATAGCTCGGGCAGGAGGTCGAGCAGCAGGCGCACAGGATGCACTCGTAGAGGCCGTCGAGCTTCTCGCGGTCCTCGTGGGTCTGGCGCCATTCCTTCTGCGGCGTCGGCGAGGTCGTCTTCAGCCACGGCTCGACCGACGCATACTGCGCGTAGAAATTGGTGAGGTCGGGGACGAGATCCTTCACGACCGGCTGGTGCGGCAGCGGGTTGATCTTCACCGCGCCGTCCTTGACGTCATGCATCGAGCGGGTGCAGGCCAGCGTGTTCTGGCCGTCGATGTTCATGGCGCAGGAGCCGCAGACGCCTTCGCGGCAGGAGCGGCGGAAGGTCAGCGAGGGGTCGATGTGGTTCTTGATCCAGATCAGGCCGTCCAGCACCATCGGACCGCAATCATTGGTGTCGACGTAATAGGTGTCGACGCTCGGATTCTTGCCGTCGTCCGGATTCCAGCGATAGACGCGAAACTCGCGAACCTCGGTCGCGCCCGCGGGCTTCGGCCAGGTCTTGCCGCCGGAAATCTTGGAGTTCTTCGGAAGTGCGAATTCAACCATTGCTCTAACCTTTCGTCATTCCGGGATGGTCCGAAGGACCAGACCCGGAATCTCGAGATTCTCAGGTGCGCAATTTGCGCACCCCAGTTCGATGCTGCGCATCGCCCCGGAATGACGGCTAATATTCGATCAGTACACGCGCGCCTTGGGCGGGATGTACTGTACGTCGTTGGTCATGGTGTAGTCGTGAACCGGACGGTACTCGATCTTGACCTTGCCGGCATCGTCCAGCCAGGCCAGCGTGTGCTTCATCCAGTTCTTGTCGTCGCGCTCGGAGAAGTCCTCGCGCGCATGGGCGCCGCGGCTCTCGGTGCGGTTGGCGGCCGAGTTCATCGTCACCACCGCCTGCGAGATCAGATTGTCGAATTCCAGCGTCTCGACGAGGTCCGAGTTCCACACCAGCGAGCGGTCGGACACGGCGATGTCGGTGATGCCGCTGTGGACCTTCTCGATCAGGTTCTGGCCTTCGCTCAGAATTTCGCCGGTGCGGAACACCGCGCAATTGTTCTGCATCACGTGCTGCATGCCTTCGCGCAGCTTCGCGGTCGGCGTGCCGCCGGAGGCGTAGCGGTAATGGTCGAGGCGGCCGAGCGCGAGCTCGGACGAGTACGCCGGCAGCTCGGGCTTCTTGGCGTTCGGCGTGAGCTTTTCGGCGAGGCGGAGCGCCGCGGCGCGGCCGAACACGACGAGGTCGATCAGCGAGTTGGAGCCGAGGCGGTTGGCGCCGTGCACGGAGACGCAGGCGGCTTCGCCGATCGCCATCAGGCCGGGGATGATCGCGTTGTCGTCGCCGTCCTTCTTGGTCAGGACTTCGCCGTGATAGTTCGTGGGGATGCCGCCCATGTTGTAGTGCACGGTCGGCACGATCGGGATCGGCTCGCGCGTCACGTCCACATTGGCGAAGATCTTTGCGGATTCGGAGATGCCGGGCAGCCGCTCGGCCAGCACCGCGGGATCGAGATGGTCGAGGTGCAGGAAGATGTGGTCCTTCTTCTTGCCGACGCCGCGTCCTTCACGGATCTCGATGGTCATCGCGCGCGAGACGACGTCGCGCGAGGCGAGGTCCTTGGCCGACGGCGCATAGCGCTCCATGAAGCGCTCACCTTCGGAGTTGACGAGATAGCCGCCCTCGCCGCGCGCGCCTTCGGTGACGAGACAGCCCGAGCCGTAGATGCCGGTCGGGTGGAACTGCACGAACTCCATGTCCTGCATCGGCAGGCCGGCGCGCAGCACCATGCCGCCGCCGTCGCCGGTGCAGGTGTGCGCCGAGGTGCAGGAGGCATAGGCGCGGCCGTAGCCGCCGGTCGCCAGGATCACGGTCTGGGCACGGAAGCGGTGCAGCGTGCCGTCATCGAGCTTGAGCGCGATGACGCCGCGGCAGGTGCCCTGGTCGTCCATGATCAGGTCGATGGCGAAGAACTCGATGAAGAACTCGGCCGCGTGGCGCAGCGACTGGCCGTACATCGTGTGCAGCATGGCGTGACCGGTGCGGTCGGCGGCGGCGCAGGTGCGCTGCGCCTGGCCCTTGCCGTAATCCATGGTCATGCCGCCGAACGGGCGCTGGTAGATCTTGCCGTCCTCGGTGCGCGAGAACGGCACGCCCCAATGCTCGAGCTCGTAGACCGCCTCGGGCGCGTTGCGCACCATGTATTCGATCGCGTCCTGGTCGCCCAGCCAGTCCGACCCCTTCACGGTGTCGTACATGTGCCAGCGCCAGTCGTCCTTGTGCATGTTGCCGAGCGAAGCGGAGATGCCGCCCTGCGCCGCGACCGTGTGCGAGCGGGTCGGAAACACTTTCGTGATGCAGGCGGTACGAAGACCCGCCTCGCCGCAGCCGACCACGGCGCGCAGGCCGGCGCCGCCGGCGCCGACCACGACGACGTCATAGGTGTGGTCTTCGATCGGGTAGGCCTTGCCGTTGGTGGCGGGAGCGCCGTTGCCCTTGCCATTCGTCTCGTTGGCCATGGGTTACACTCCGGATGAAAGTTTGAGGATCGCGTAGATCGAGGCGAGCGCCACGGCGATCGAGAAGAAGTTGTTGAGCATGACCGCGGTGAGCTTCAGCTTCTCGTTATGGACGTAGTCCTCGATCACCACCTGCATGCCGATCTTCATGTGCAAGGCACTGGCAAAGATGAAGAGGAGCAGGATCACCGCGACGGGAATGGAGCTCAGAGTCTGCGCAGCGTAGACCTGGTTGCGACCGAGCAGCATCATGATGATCACCAGCCCTGGGATCATCAGCAGCGTCATGGCGACGCCGGTGATGCGCTGGCGCCAGAAATCGGACGTGCCGGAATGCGCGGCGCCGAGATTGCGGACGCGGCCGAGCGGGGTGCGCATGCTGCGCTTTGGCGTATCGGTCCCGCTCATCGTCCGCCTCCGATCGCATAGGCGATGATCCAGACCAGCACCGTCAACGCGATGCCGCCGATCAGTGCGCCCCAGGTCAGTGCTTCCCGTTCATTGGCCTTGAAGCCGTAGCCGAGATCCCAGATGAAATGCCGGATGCCACTGAGCATATGGTGCATCAGCGCCCAGGTGTAGCCGAACACGATCAGCCGGCCGATGATGCTGCCGGCGAAGGCCTGGACCTGGGCATAGGCGGCCGGGCCGGAGGCCGCGGCAACCAGCCACCAGACCAGCAGCAGGGTTCCGACATAGAGGGCAATGCCGGTGGCGCGATGGACAATGGACAGGGCCATCGTCAGCGTCCAGCGGTACACTTGCATGTGTGGGGAGAGCGGTCGTTCGATCCGTGCGGTCATGGGCTTTGATGTTGTATGGCGGCCCAGCAGGGGGCGCGCGGGGATCGGAAGGGTCGGCTCTATTTACGGAGTCGATTTCGCCGGCGCAATCACCAATTCGCCATAAATCGAACAGCGGTTCAGCTCTAGAGCCTTGATGAAACAAGGCCAATCAGGGGCTTGGTATACCAGAGCCTGAGTGCGCCAAGAAACTACTGAACAAAAATTCATTTCTTTTGGGCCACTGAGGTACATTGAAATTACTATTGGAACGCCTCTAAGCGAACGGGCTGGTACGTCGTTCGAGCCAGCGGGTTCATGACGACGGAAGCGACCTGGGCCAACTCCAATGCCATCGCCAATTCCGCCATGCGCACTGATTTTCCGTGCGACGGCGGATATGCGCAGCCTGCATCCCACCCAAGACGGCCGACGCGGCGTGTCGACCCGCCAAGTCAGATCTCCTACAGCTGGACCAGCAGCCGAATCCGACCTTTCGGAGGTGTTGCGGGGCAGACCGGGTGATTGCAGGTCTTGAAATCAAGGAGATCATCGAGCTCGCGCTGTTGCTGATCGCAACGGGCGCGCTTTCGGGATTTCTGGCCGGCGTGTTCGGCATCGGCGGCGGCGCGATTCTGGTGCCCGTGCTCTACGAATGTTTCCGCATCGTTGGCGTGCCCCTGGAGGTGCGGATGCCGCTCTGCATCGGCACCTCGCTTGCCATCATCATCCCGACCTCGCTTCGCTCGTTCCAGGCGCACTACCGGCGTGGCGCGGTGGACATGGCGATCCTCCGCCTCTGGTGGCTGCCGATCGTCCTCGGCGTCATCGCCGGCAGCGTGGTGGCACGCTACGCGCCGGAGCGGCTGTTCAAGATCGTCTTCGTCTGTGTCGCCTACGCCGCTGCGGCGCGGCTGATCTTCGCGCGCGAGACCTGGAAGCTCGGAGGTGACATGCCGAAGGGATTGTTGATGCGCGCCTACGGCTTCTGCGTCGGCATCCTCTCGACCTTGATGGGCATCGGCGGTGGCCTGTTCTCCAATCTCTTGATGACCTTCTACGGCCGTCCGATCCACCAGGCGGTCGCGACCTCGTCGGCGCTGGCGGTGCTGATCTCGATCCCCGGCGCGCTCGGCTACATCTATGCCGGCTGGCCGGCGGCGGCGACCTATCCGGCGGTCGCAGCGCTGCAAATCCCGTTCGCACTCGGCTACGTCTCGCTGATCGGCGCCGTGCTGGCGATGCCGATGAGCCTCGTCACCGCGCCGCTCGGTGTGAAAGCCGCGCATGCGATGTCGAAGCGGACGCTGGAGACCGCGTTCGGGTGCTATTTGTTTATCGTCGGCAGCAGGTTCGTGATGAGTTTGGTGGGCGGGCAGTAGTCGCCGCAAGCTCCGTCATTGCGAGCGCAGCGAAGCAATCCAGGCTGCCTCCGCGGAAAGATTCTGGATTGCTTCGTCGCAAGGGCTCCTCGCAATGACGGCGAGAGAACGGGGCCCCTCACCTCTTCGCGTAGATATCCTTGTACGTATCCCGCAAAATGTTCTTCTGCACCTTGCCCATCGTATTGCGCGGCAGCTCGTCGACGACGAAGACGCGCTTGGGCATCTTGAATTTTGCCAGCCGGCCGTCGAGCGCCTTCAGCACCGCGGCTTCGGTGACGTCAGCGCCCTTGTTGCAGACCAGGACGGCCGTGACGCCCTCGCCGAAATCGGCATGGGGCACGCCGATCACGGCGGATTCGATCACGCCAGGCATGGCGTCGATCTCGCTCTCGATCTCCTTCGGATAGACGTTGAAACCACCGGAGATGACGAGATCCTTGCCGCGGCCGAGAATGTGAACGTAGCCCTTGGCGTCGATCTTGCCGAGATCGCCGGTGATGAAGAAGCCGTCGTCGCGGAATTCAGCCTTGGTCTTCTCCGGCATGCGCCAGTAGCCCTTGAAGACGTTCGGGCCCTTCACCTCGATCATCCCGATGTCTTCGCGAGGCAGCTCTTTCCCGGTCTCGGGCTCGGTCACGCGCACTGAGACGCCGGGCAGCGGAAAGCCGACGGCGCCGGGCACGCGCTCGCCGTCGTAAGGATTCGACGTGTTCATGTTGGTTTCGGTCATGCCATAGCGCTCGAGCACGGCATGGCCGGTGCGCGCCGACCATTCGCGGTGGGTCTCAGCCAGCAGTGGTGCCGAGCCCGAGATGAACAGCCGCATGTGCTTTGTGGTGTCGTGCGACAGCGCGGAATTTTGCAGAAGCCGCGTGTAGAATGTCGGCACGCCCATCAGCACGGTTGAGCGCGCCATCAGCTTGATGATCAGGTCCGGATCGAGCTTCGGCAGGAAGATCATCGACGCCCGCGCGAACAACGTCACGTTGGTCGCAACGAACAGGCCGTGGGTGTGATAGATCGGCAGCGCGTGGATCAGCACGTCCTTGTCGGTGAACCGCCAATAGCCCACCAGCGAGAGCGAGTTCGACGCGAGATTGTCGTGGCTGAGCATCGCGCCCTTGGAGCGGCCTGTGGTGCCCGAGGTGTAGAGGATCGCGGCGAGATCGTCATTTGCCCGCGCCACGGTCGCGAACTCGCTGCTCGCCTTGTCGGCGGCGTCCGTCAGCGAGCCTTTGCCGTCAGGCCCAAGCGTCTCGACCTTGGCATTCACCTTGGCAGCGATCGGGGAGAGCCCTTCCGCCTTCGAGGGATCGCAGACTACGAGCGACGGCTCGGCATCGCCGATGAAGTAATCGAGCTCGTTCAGCGTGTAGGCCGTGTTGAGCGGCAAATAGACCGCGCCGGCCCGCACCGTGGCGAGATACAGCACGATGTTGGCGACGGACTTTTCGACCTGCACCGCGACCCGGTCGCCCGGCTTCACGCCGCGCGCGACCAGCACATTCGCCATTTGCCCCGCTCGCGCGATCAAATCGCCATAGCTGATATGGGCGCCGTCATGCGTCTCGATCGCGAGGCGCTTGGGATCGTTCAGGCCGTCGAACAGGCGGGAAAACAGGTTGGCGTTGGCAGCTGGGTTCATGCAAGATTTCCTCGACCGCAGGGACTTGTACAACAAGGCTTGTTGGACAAGGCCGGTCAAAACCGAGGGCTGGATTAGCAAAAACCGCCCCGATGAAGCAACGGAGACAGTTTGCATGACCAAGAACGGGAAACGCGTGGCCTGGGTGACGGGTGGTGGCAGCGGGATCGGGGAGGCCGGCGCCGAGGCGTTAGCTGCCGACGGTTGGACGGTAGTGGTGTCCGGCCGGCGGAAGGACGCCCTGGACACCGTGGTTGCGAAGATCACCAAGGCCGGCGGGGCGGCCGAGGCCATTGCCCTGGATGTCTCCAACGCCAGTGCGGCCCAGAAGGCCGCCGATCAGATCGTCGCAAAGCACGGCCGCATCGACCTCCTGGTCAACAATGCCGGCATCAATGTCCCCAAGCGCAGCTGGAAGGATATGGAACTGGACGGCTGGGACAGGCTGGTCCAGGTCAATCTCAACGGCGTGCTCTACTGCATGCACGCGGTGCTGCCGACAATGCGCAAGCAGCAGGACGGCGCCATCATCAACGTTTCGTCCTGGGCCGGGCGCCACGTCTCGAAGATGCCGGGCCCGGCCTACACCACGACCAAGCATGCGGTGCTGGCGCTGACCCATTCCTTCAACATGGACGAATGCGTCAACGGCCTGCGCGCCTGCTGCCTGATGCCGGGCGAGGTGGCGACGCCGATCCTGAAGCTGCGCCCGGTGGTGCCGAGCGAGGACGAGCAGGCCAGGATGCTGCAATCCGAGGATTTGGGACGCACCATCGCGTTCATCGCGAGCATGCCGGCCAGAGTGTGCATCAACGAAGTCCTGATCAGCCCGACCCACAATCGTGGTTTCATCCAGACGCCGAACAACAGGGATTGAGACGGTACTGTCTCAACGGGCTCACTGCCGTAGGGTGGGCAAAGGCGCGAAGCGCCGTGCCCACCATCTCTCTCCGCATTTCCGTTTGGTGGGCACGCTGCGCTTTGCCCACCCTACGGCATCGTTTGCTTGGTGCACGTTCGCCCACCACACGAACATCCCCTCCCATAGTTTCACGCATCACAAAGAATTTTTCCCCGAAACCGCATCGCGAACCCTCCCGTAATTCGGTCCAACGACGGCACTGCTGCATCACCTCTCAAGTGTCGCAGCCGCCGTTGTTGCCCCAACCCAACACCGGCCATCGCCGGTAGCAATTCAATCGGGAGACTTTCCATGTCGAAGCGCATTGCCTATCTCGCCGCCGCCGCCTTCAGCGCCCTGGCCATCACCGCGACCGTCGTCGCGCCCGTCCGCGCCGAGGAAAAGACCGTCATGGTCGGCGGCGCCGCGATGTTCCCGTCCAAGAACATCGTCCAGAACGCGGTCAACTCGAAGGACCACACCACGCTGGTCGCAGCGGTCAAGGCGGCGGGCCTGGTTCCGACGCTCGAAAGCAAGGGCCCGTTCACGGTGTTCGCGCCGACCAACGCCGCCTTCGGCAAGCTGCCGGCCGGCACCGTCGACAATCTGGTCAAGCCCGAGAACAAGGCCACGCTGACCAAGATCCTCACCTACCATGTCGTGCCCGGCAAGCTCGAGGCCTCCGACCTCACCGAGGGCAAGAAGCTGAAGACCGCCGAAGGCGAGGAACTGACGGTCAAGAAGATGGACGGCAAGACCTGGATCGTCGATGCCAAGGGCGGCACCTCGATGGTGACGATCTCCAACGTCAACCAGTCGAACGGCGTCATCCATGTGGTCGACACCGTGCTGATGCCGGCGTCGTAACACCGCGCGATCCTGTTTCATCCCCGACAGGATGCTTCGAGACGGCGAGCCGGGGGTGCCCGGCTCGCTTTATTGTGACCACATTAGCCTGACGGCATCGATTCGATGGCGAGCATGGCGTAACGAAGACGGACGGCCCGGCGTATAATCCTGACACACGATCCCCAGGACGGAACCATCATGGCGAGCCTCACAGTCACCGACGAGCAGGTCAGGGCCAATCCGGCCAAAGTGATCCAGCCAGCCTGGGTCCGGGTCATGCACTGGGTCAACGCCCTCGCCATGATCCTGATGATCCTGTCGGGCTGGCAGATCTACAACGCCTCGCCGCTGTTCGGCTTCAGTTTTCCGCGCGAGTATACGCTGGGTGGTTGGCTCGGCGGCGGCCTGCTCTGGCATTTCGCGGCGATGTGGCTGCTGATGATCAACGGCCTCGCCTATCTCGTCACGGGCTTTGCCACCGGCCGGTTCGCCAAGAAGCTGCTCCCGATCACGCCATCAGGTGTGCTCCACGACGTCAGGGCTGCCTTGACCTTCAAGCTCGGCCATGACGATCTCAGCGTTTACAATTACGTGCAGCGCCTGCTCTACGCCGGCATCATCGTCGTCGGCGTGCTGATCGTGCTCACGGGGCTCGGCATGTGGAAGCCGGTGCAGCTCTATTACCTTGTCGCACTGTTCGGCGATTATCCGACCGCGCGCTACATCCACTTCTTCTGCATGGCTGCGATCTGCGCATTCCTCGTCATCCACGTCCTGCTCGCGCTGCTCGTGCCGAAGAGCCTGCGCGCCATGATCATCGGTCGCTGAGGAGGACAACATGGCGAAGCGTTCATTCCTGATCCCCGGCGTCGACAAGCGGCTCCTGATCAAGGACTCCATCAAGACGATGCCTGACGTCACCCGCCGCCGCTTCATCGCTGGTGGCGCCAGTCTCGGCGCCCTGACGCTGCTGACCGGCTGCGACGTCATCGACAGCTCATCCGCCGAGGAGATGCTGAAGCAGGTGTCGAAATTCAACGACGCGGTGCAGGCCTTCATCTTCAATCCCGACGCGCTGGCGCCGACCTTTCCCGAAAGCGCGATCACAAAACCGTTCCCGTTCAACGCCTATTACGATCTCGACGACGCGCCCGATGTGAACGGTGCCGACTGGAAGCTCGAGGTGCGCGGTCTCGTCGACAACAAAAAGTCATGGACGCTGGACGAGCTCTACAAGTTGCCGCAGGTCACGCAGGTGACCCGCCATATCTGCGTCGAAGGCTGGAGCGCGATCGGCAGCTGGACCGGCGCGCCCTTGCGCGATTTCCTAAAACTGATCGGCGCCGACACGCGCGCGAAATATGTCTGGTTCCAGTGCGCCGACAAGGATGGCTATAACTCGCCTTTGGACATGCGCAGCGCGCTGCATCCGCAGACGCAGATGACGTTCAAATATGCGAACGAGATTTTGCCGCGCGCCTACGGTTTCCCAATGAAAATCCGCGTGCCCACGAAACTCGGTTTCAAGAACCCGAAATACGTACTCTCGATGGAAGTCACCAACGACTACAAGGGCGGCTATTGGGAAGACCAGGGCTATAATTCGTTTAGCGGGAGCTAGGCGCGCTGCCGTAGGGTGGGCAAAGCGCAAGCGTGCCCACCAACATTGTATCCGTGACCATGGTGGGCGCGACGCTGGACATGATCGCTGCAGCGGTCCTATTTTGTGGACTGCATGAGCTTGAATCCAGCGACCAGAATGAACATCAAGAAATGGCTGGCAGCGTCGCTGATTTGCGTTGCGGCGATGTCTGCGCTGGTCGACGGCCTTTTCTTTTGGCGCGGCATATACGCAAGGCCCGTAACCGATGCTTTTGCAGACACCCTGTTGGCGTTTTTGCTCATCATGTGGATCGTGATTGACCAGCGAGATCACCCACAAGTCGAGCGGCCGTTCGACTACGGATTTCTCCTCGGGGTGTTCTGGCTGCCGTATCTGCCTTACTATCTGTGGCGAACGAGGCGTGTGGCCGGACTATGGATGTTGGCCGGCTTCCTCGGCTTGTTCTCGCTGGGATTCTTCGTTCAGCTGGCGATATGGTCGGTTCTCGTCATGTATCCGCGGTAGTCGCTGTGTTGGGCACGGCGCTGCTCGCCTTTACCCACTCTACGACACCGTCGATTTGGCTGGCCCCACCTTCCGCTGGCACAGCGCCGCAACCGCTCCCAGCGCCAGCAGCGCCGCCGACACATTGAGTGCGTAACTCAGGCTCCCCAGCGCGTCCGTGATCGCGCCGACCACGATCGGGCCGAGCGTCTGGCCGACGCCGAACGAGATCGTCATCGCCGCGATTGCGGTCGGCCACACCTCCGGCGGGTAGTTGAAGCGGACGAAGGCGGTGGTCGAGCCGACCACGGCGAAGAAGGCGACGCCGAACACCACCGCGGAGATCGCGAGCAAGGCCGGCGAATGTCCTAACATCGGCAGGGCCGCGCCCAGCGCGTTGGTGCCGAGAATGATGGCCGTGGCAAGCCCGCCGCGATCGAGCGCCAGCACGCCGCGCCAGGCCCAGGGCGTGACGAAAGCGCTGAGCCCGATCAGGCTCCAGAACGCCGCCTGCGCCGCGGCCCCGCCGCCACCGTCGCGCACATAGGCGATCATGAAGGTCATGTAGGCGATGTAGCCGGCGCCAAACAGGAAGTAGCCGGCGAGATAGATCAGCACGGGGGCAATCGCGAACGCGACGTGGCTACCTTCGGAGAAGCGGACGCTGCTCTCGATGCGGATCAGGAACAGCGGGATCGTCATCGCGACCGACAGCAGCGTCAGCGCCCACCACACGATCCACCACGAGCCCGGCCCGAAATATTGCAGCGTGAACGGGGCGATCAGCCCCGAAGACAGAATGCCGATGCCGGGCCCGGCATAGAACAGGCTCAGCAGGAAATTGGCCCGCTCGGGGCGTGACTGGGCGATGGTCGCAGCCAGCGCGCCGCCGGCGACGAAGCCGGCTGCGGCGCCGAGACCCAGGACCAGGCGTGCCAGGCTCAGCGCAACGAAATTCCCCGTCAGCGCGCAGGTGGCGAGTGCGGCGACGCAGGCCAAAGTTCCCAAGCGGATTGCCGCCGCCCAGCCGACGCGCTGGATCAGGCGGGATGCCACAAGCGCGCCCACCAGATAGCCGACGGCGTTGATAGTGTTCATGAAACCCGCGGCCGAGTAGGACCAGCCGAGATCCTCCCGCATGTCCGGCAGCACCAGCGCATAAGCAAAGCGGCCGATTCCCAGCCCCACCGTCGCCGCCAGCGACAGGGTCAGGATCAGCCGCGCAGGATGTGCGTCGGGCGGGGGGCGATCAGGGGCGTGCAAGGGATACTCCGGCAGCCTGCACTGTGGCAGGACCCGCTCGCCTTGCACAGCCGCGCGGCGGCAATGGTGTCTTGCCAAGCGCGCAACGCCGCTCTAGCACTCCGGCCGACCTGTCATTCCGGGGCGCGCTCCTGGCGCGAACTATGATGCGCAATTGCGCATCTGAGAATCCATACTCCCGATGGTGGTTATGGATTCCGGGCTCGCTCGCTTTGCTCGCGCCCCGGAATGACGAGGGTAGACAAGAAGGATCCGACCATGGCGACCCACAAACTGCTGCTGCTTCCCGGCGACGGTATCGGCCCGGAGGTGATGGGCGAGGTGAAGCGGCTGATCGACTGGCTCAATTCGGCCGGGATCGCCAAGTTCGAGACGGATAGCGGCCTCGTCGGCGGCTCCGCCTATGACGCGCACAAGGTGTCGATCTCCGAGGGCGACATGGCCAAGGCGCTGGCCGCCGACGCCATCATCTTCGGCGCGGTCGGCGGCCCGAAGTGGGATGCCGTTCCTTACGAGGTGCGCCCGGAAGCCGGCCTGCTGCGCCTGCGCAAGGATCTCGCCTTGTTCGCGAACCTGCGTCCCGCGGTGTGCTACCCGGCGCTGGCCGAGGCCTCGAGCCTGAAGCGCGAGGCGGTCGAGGGCCTCGACATCATGATCGTGCGCGAGCTCACCGGCGGCGTCTATTTCGGCGAGCCCAAGACCATCACCGATCTCGGCAACGGCCAGAAGCGTGCCGTCGATACCCAGGTCTACGACACCTATGAGATCGAGCGCATCGGCCGCGTCGCCTTCGAGCTTGCCAGGAAGCGCAAGAACAAGGTGACGTCGATGGAGAAGCGCAACGTCATGAAGTCGGGCGTGCTCTGGAACGAGGTCATGACTCAGGTCCACAAGCGCGAATATCCCGATGTCACGCTCGAACATCAGCTTGCCGATTCCGGCGGCATGATGCTGGTGAAATGGCCGAAGCAGTTCGACGTCATCGTCACCGACAATCTGTTCGGCGACATGCTGTCCGACATCGCGGCGATGCTGACGGGATCGCTCGGCATGCTGCCGTCGGCCTCGCTCGGCGAGGTCGACGTCAAGAGCAAGAAGCGCAAGGCGCTGTATGAGCCCGTGCACGGGTCGGCGCCTGATATCGCAGGCCAAGGCCTCGCCAATCCCATCGCGATGATCTCGTCCTTCGGCATGGCGCTGCGTTATTCCTTCGACATGGGCGCTCTGGCCGACAAGGTCGACGCCGCGATCGCCGCTGTGCTCGCCAGCGGCCTGCGCACCGCCGACATCAAGTCTGAGGGCACTACCGCCGTCTCGACCACGCAGATGGGCGAGGCGATCCTGAAGGAATTGCAGAAGCTGCACGCGTAAGGCTTGCACCGCTCAGTGGGCTCCGATCCGATCGAACGGCGACCCAGCTCGGGCGGCCACCCGGGCTGGGCCATTCATTCCTCACGGAACGGCTCAATATAATCGATCGCCCTAATACAAGGGTGGGCAAAGGCGCTCTTGCGCCGTGCCCACGATCTCTCTCAGTCGCAAAAAATGGGTGGGCACGCTTCGCTGTGCCCACCCTACAGCACCTCCCGAAACGAGAAAGGCCGGGCGTGAGCCCGGCCATTTTGATTCGCTACTGAGCTGCTCAGTACAGCGGGAAATTCTGCGGATAGCCGCCGACATCCTGCGGCGGCGAGAGCGGCTGGCGGTCGATCGGGCGGTTGAGATTCTCGCGGGCGAAGGACGGGTAGCCTACGGCCGGCGGGAAAGCGTAATCAGAGAACTTGCGGTCGCCCGGATTGACCTCGGTGCCGCCGTCGAGCCAGGAGCGCTTGCTGACATAGATGCGGGTGCGGCCCTGCTGGTACACGGAGTTGGGACCGCTGGGACCGTAATAGTGCCGGCCGCGCTCGTCATAGCGCTTGGTCTTGTTGTCGGCCGAGGCCGGCGTCGCCAAACCGATGACAGAGGACATGGCAATCACGGCGCCCGCTGCAAACAAGGTCGCCAATTTGGCAGAGAATTTCGAGCTCATCACGTCCCCTTCAAGCGGCGCACCGCCAGTCGATTTCATCCCATACTAGCCCGGCCGGGGTGAGCGCAACTAGGTCTATTGGGTCACACCAGCTCGGAATAATCGTGCGCGCCGGCAAAAGTTGCATCAATACCAGCCACTTGAGCCTGATGCGGCCTACAGCGCCCCGCGCAATTGAGCGTTCGCGACGCCCAGCAGCCAGTCCGGTGAGCCCGCGAGGTCGCAAGCACGGCGCTTCAGCTCGGCATGGGCGAACAGGTCCGCCAGCTTCGGCTCGTTGCCGGAGGTCAGCAGCGTCAACCGGTTGAGCGTACAGGCGATGGCCGCGCGCTGGGCGGGCAGGGTGTCGCCCTGGCAGGAGAAGCCGGAGATTTGCAGCGCGGGCTCCTCGCTGCGCTTGAGGTAGCCGAGGCATACCCGTGCTCCCTCCGCTGCGGCGACCGGCCGGAACAGGGCGACGGGGCCGAATTTGGTCCCGATCAGCCCGGCTTGCTCGAGCGCGCTGGCCGCGCTCAGGCCCATCTGGGCGGCGAGGTCCGCGGTTGCCGGACGTGTGACGTCGAATTCGCCGCCTTCCCGGTAAATATCGAGCTCGGCCAGCACCTGGTCGGCGTCGCCGGTCCAGCGCATGACGTCCCTGCGGCCGCCTTCGGGATGCCTGAAGATAGTGTAAGAGGCTGTTTTTTCTGATGAATCGAGCCTGCTGAGGGCGAAGGCCGGACGTGAGCGGTCGGCCACACTCCAGCCCGGTCGCGGCGTCGGCTCATCGTCGCGGAGATCAGGCAGCTGGCCGAGCGCGGCAAGGCCGAGGATGCAAAGCAGGGCGAGCGCCCCCACATAAGCGAACAGGCGCGCCAGCGTGCCGACGACCTCGTCGGCGAAGGCTGCAAGCGCCAGATGGATCTGGGTGGGGCTAACGGCCGTGCTGGCCTCAGGCGACTGCATCCACGTCCCTAAGGCATGGTCCAACGTTGTCTTGAGGCCGGTTCTCGCATAGAAGCGCTGCTCTTCCTGTTTAAGCGTCAGCTTCGGGAACGGGCTTTTTCATCGGAGAGTGAACGATGGGTTACAAAGTCGCAGTCGTCGGCGCGACCGGCAATGTCGGACGGGAAATGCTCAACATTCTGGATGAGCGCAAATTCCCGGCGGACGAGGTCGTGGCCCTGGCGTCACGCCGCAGCGTCGGCGTCGAGGTCTCCTATGGCGACCGTACCCTGAAGTGCAAGGCGCTCGAGCATTACGACTTCTCCGACATCGACATCTGCCTGATGTCGGCGGGCGGCGAGGTGTCGAAGGAATGGTCGCCGAAGATCGGCGCCGCCGGCGCGGTCGTGATCGACAATTCCTCGGCCTGGCGCATGGACCCGGACGTGCCGCTGATCGTGCCGGAAGTGAACGCAGCTGCGACCGAAGGCTTCAAGAAGAAGAACATCATCGCCAACCCGAACTGCTCGACCGCGCAGCTCGTGGTCGCGCTCAAGCCGCTGCACGACAAGGCGATCATCAAGCGCGTCGTGGTCTCGACCTATCAATCGGTCTCGGGCGCCGGCAAGGACGGCATGGACGAGCTGTTCTCGCAGACCAAGGCCGTCTACACCAACCAGGAGCTGGTCAACAAAAAATTCCCGAAGCGCATCGCCTTCAACGTCATCCCCCACATCGACGTCTTCATGGAGGACGGCTACACCAAGGAAGAGTGGAAGATGATGGCGGAGACCAAGAAGATCCTTGATCCCAAGATCAAGCTCTCCGCCACCTGCGTGCGCGTGCCCGTCTTCGTCGGTCACTCCGAAGCCGTCAACATCGAGTTCGAGAATCCGATCAGCGCGGACGAAGCCCGCGACATCCTGCGCAAGGCGCCCGGCTGCCTCGTCATCGACAAGCAGGAGCCCGGCGGCTACGCCACGCCGTATGAAGCCGCCGGCGAGGACGCGACCTACATCAGCCGCATCCGCGAGGACGCGACGGTGGAGAATGGCCTCGTGCTGTGGTGCGTGTCCGACAACCTGCGCAAGGGCGCTGCGCTCAACGCGATCCAGATCGCGGAAGTGCTGATCAACCGCAAGCTGATCAGCGCGAAGAAGCAGGCGGCGTAAGACAGGCGAATAGGGAGTAGCGAATGGCGAATGGGGATTCCATTCGCTACTCGCCATTCGCTATTCGCTATTCGCGCGCGTTCCTGAATTCCTTCGCAACCTTGTCGAGCACGAACAGCGATCCCTCCGCGACGCCGAAATAGGCGCCGTGGGTCTGCATCTGGCCGCTCTCCACGGCCTTGCGCACGAACGGGAAGGTCATCAGGTTTTCGAGGCTGCGGAACACGGCGGCCTTCTCGATGCGCTCGACGAACTGCGCCATCGTTTCGTGGTCGCGCTGCTCGACCACTTCGCCCGGCTTGATGAACATCTGCATCCATTTGCCGATGAAGTCGCCGGGCGTGAGCGGCTCGATCTTGTCGACGAAGGCGCGGATGCCGCCGCATTGCGCGTGGCCGAGGACCACGATGTGCTTCACCTTCAACACCGTCACGGCATATTCGAGCGCGGCCGAGACGCCATGTGCGTTCTCGTCGGGCTGATAGGTCGGCACCAGATTGGCGATGTTGCGGACCACGAACAACTCGCCCGGACCGACGTCGAAAATCACTTCGGGTGAGACGCGGCTGTCGCAGCAACCGATCACCATCACCGGGGGCGACTGCCCCTTCACCGAGAGTTCGCGGTAGCGGTTCTGCTCGGTCGGCAGCCGCTGGGTGGCGAAGGCCCTGTAGCCTTCCAGCAAATGCTCTGGGAATACGATCATGGCCTATGCCTAAACATATACCGTCGGGGCGAACAAGCCTTTCGAATAGGCAGGCCAGGTGCTATCGCCTCCGGTCAAGAACCGCCTAGGGAAACCGGAAGGAACGCTTGCATGACCCGCCCGCGCCGCAGCCATCTGTTCATGCCCGGCTCCAATCCCCGCGCGCTGGAAAAGGCGCGCAATCTTGCCGCCGACGGCTTGATCCTCGATCTCGAGGATTCCGTCGCCCCCGACGCCAAGGCGGTCGCGCGCGATGGCATCGCCGCTGCGATCGCTGCCAAGGGTTTTGGCAGGCGCGAGATTTTGATCCGGACCAACGGCCTCGACACGCCGTGGTGGGCCGATGACGTCGCGATGGCCGCCAAGGCCTCACCGGACGGCATCCTGGTTCCAAAAGTTTCAAGCATCGAAGATCTCGACGCCATCGGCCGTCGCCTCGCCGAGCTTGGCGCGGCGCCGACCGTGAAGGTCTGGGCCATGATCGAAACCGCGCGCGCCGTGCTCCATGCCGAAGAGCTGGCGGCCGCCGGGCGCGATCCCACGACGCGCCTCTCCGGTTTCGTGTTCGGCCCGAACGACATCTCGCGCGAGACGCGCATCAAGATGCTGCCGGGCCGCGCCGCGATGATCCCGATGATCACCCATTGCATTCTGGCGACGCGCGCCCATGGCCTCGAAATTCTCGATGGCCCCTACAGCGACATCGCCAATTCCGATGGCTTTGCCACCGAATGCGCGCAGGGCCGCGACCTCGGCTTCGACGGCAAGACGCTGATCCATCCCTCGCAGATCGAGGCCTGCAACGCGATCTTCACGCCGCCCGAAGAAGACATCGCGCGTGCGCGAAAAATCATCGCGGCGTTCGAACTGCCGGAAAACGCCTCGCGCGGCGCGATCCGTCTCGACGGTGCGATGGTCGAGCGCCTGCACGCCGACATGGCGCGGCGCACGATCGCAATCGCGGACGCGATCGCGGCGATGGGCAAGGGCTGAAGTTCATCAAGCGCTCGCTGGTCCGCTTCAGCTCCGCGAATTGAGCCCGATCAGTTTCTTGAACCGTTCGGCGGCGGCATGGCCGAGATCGGTCCAGTACTCCGATGAAAGGGGTCCATGCCTGCGGCAGGGGTTCACGCCGGCGAGGCCGACGAGGATCGGGTCTATTGCATCGTGAGCTGTGAAGCTCTGCGCGCCGATGAGCTTTTGCGCGCAGACGGTGCCGACAAGGGCATCGCCGCGCAGCGTGGTCCCGAGGCTCACGTCCCACAGGCGGGCAGTCCCGTCCGAGGATGCAGTGAGCACGCGCTTGCCGTCGGGACTAAAGACGGCCGTGTTCAGGCCACGACCATGTCCGTCGATCCCACGAAGAGTTTGGCCGCTTCCGGCATCCCAGATCTGCGCGGTGTGGTCATTCGAGGCCGTGACGATGCGCAATCCGTCCGGGCTGAACGCGGCGCTCGAAACCAAGGCGGTGTGGCCGTTGAGCTCGTGCAGCATCTCGCCGGTTTCAACGTTCCATACCCGGGCAAGGCCACTGGACTCGGCGGTGACGAGGCGTTTGCCGTCCGGACTCAACGCCGTGCTCCACACCGACGTGCCGCCAGGGCTTGTGATGTCTCGCACCAGCGCTCCGGTCGCGGTGTCCCAGACGCGGGCGTGGTCTTTGGTTCGATCGGCGATGCGCCGACCATCGGCGCTGACGGCGGGAGAGCCATAGCTGCCATCGTTATTCTTCAGCTCACGCACCAGCGTGCCGCTGCGTGCGTCCCAGATCGCCGCGTGCTTGCTGAAGATGAGGACGACATGCGTGTTGGTGCCATCGGCCAAGAACCTCGCACCAAAGATGCCGCTGTCGTTGCGCAGTTCGCCTCGAGGCTCACCTGTCGCGGCATCCCAGATGCGGACCATATTCTCGGACAGCGTCAGGATGAGCGTATCGTCGGGACTGAAGGTTGCTTGGTCGACCTGGCTGTTGTGGGGCAGCTCACGGATCATCGTCCCACTGGCGACGTCCCAGATGCGGGCAGTCTTGTCGGCCGATGCCGTGATCACGCGCGAGCCGGTCGAGTCGAAGGCGGCAGCCATGACAGGGCCGTCATGATGGAGCGGCCGCGATCCCTCCGACACATCCCATATGCGCAGTGTGCGGTCGAGCGACCCGCTGACGATGCGACCGTCGCTGCCGAATGCGACGCTCGTGACGTCATCGGCATGTCCCCTGAGCTCGCGCAGCGACTCGCCGCTGGCAATATCCCACAATCGTACAGTCTTGTCCGCTGACGCCGTGACGAGGGTTGACCCGTCCGCGCTGAACGCAACAGCCTCGACCTCGGCATCATGGCGCGGGAATTCTCCGACGAGCTTGCCGGTGGCTGTCTCCCACACTCGCGCGACCCGATCGCCCGCGCCGGTGGCGACTTGCGTTCCGTCCGGACTGAATGCAACGGCACGAATGTAGTCCTTGTGGCCGGTCAGCTCGCGCAGCAACGTGCCGTTGTCGGTGTCCCAGATCTGGGCTGTTTCCATTCCAGTGATGATGGCGCGCGTGCCGTCGCTGCTGATCGCCGCATTCACGACGTAGCGAGCTTTACCCTTGAACTCTCCGACGACCTTGCCGCTGGCGAGGTCCCACATCTGAGCTTGTCCGAATCCCTTTACGACCAGGACCCGTGTCCCGTCGGCACCAAACGCCACGCCGGCGAGCGGGCGCGTGATGTGGTTGACGTTGGTGGCAATCTTGATCTCGCCCAATGGCGCGCCGCTGACGGCATCCCAGGAACGCACAACGCCAATAGTGGCACTCGATGATGTCGTGAGGACGCGCCTGCCGTCGGGGCTGAATGCGACGCGACCGACCCCACCTTCATGCTTGAGTGCGTGCAACAGCTCGCCGCTTCGCGCGTCCCACACCCGAGCCGTTCGATCCGACGAGCCGCTGACAATGCGCGTGCCGTCGGCACTGATGGCAACGCTGTTGACTGCATCCGTGTGTCCTGACAGCACACGTTGCAGTCTGCTGAGCTGTGCCGCGCCGGCGAGCTTCGCCTCGAGGCCCCCGACCTCGCGGGTCGACCAGCCCAGGGCCACCGGTGAACGTCCCGGTGGTGGCAGGCCCTCCACGGCGATCCGCATGGCCGTGTCGTACCTTTTCTCGGCAATGGCGCGATCTGCCGCGCTCGTCATTACCAATGTCTCGCGACGATCCGTCTCGCGCTGCTGCCACAGGACGTAGCCCGCGCCGGTGACGACGAGCAGTGCGATGCCGGCGAGCGCCCAGGCGCTTCGTCGCTGGAAACGCCGCGTGCGCGCGATGGCGGCGCGTTCCTTCTCGATCTCGCCGGTCTCGAACAGGCGGCTGGCATGGACATAGGCGCGCTGCAGCTCGGTCGGGTCCGGCGCGCCCTT
>NZ_JALBHA010000409.1:0-6009 GCF_023006445.1 Bradyrhizobium sp. SHOUNA76 | reverse complement strand
CGCGGTCTCGGTCTCGTCGGCGCGCCCGGCGTCGAACTCCTCGCGGATTGCGGCCAGCGTCGCATCGGGCAGCACGAAACGTCCTGATTGCTTCAGCGAATCCATCAGACGGCGAACGCTTGCCGCATCGCGCCGGCCGGCCTCGAACAGCAGCCGCTCGAAATTCGACGAGATCTGGATGTCCATCGACGGCGACGCCGTCGCGTGCACCTCGCGCACCTCATAGATCCCCGTCTTCAGCGTGCGCGCCAGGATGTCGTTGACGTTGGCGGCGATGCGCAGGGTCCGCACCGGCAGGCCCATGCGCTTGGCGACATAGCCGGCAAAGATGTCGCCGAAATTGCCGGTCGGCACGACGAAATCCACCGCGCGCGCCGGCGCGCCGACGGCAACCGCCGAGGTGAAATAGTAGACGACCTGGGCCACGATGCGCGCCCAGTTGATGGAATTGACGCCGGAAAGCGAGGTCGCATCGCGGAAGCGATGGTTGTTGAACATTCCCTTCACGAGCGCCTGGCAGTCGTCGAAGTTGCCCTCGATGGCGAGGGCATGGACATTGGCCGCCCCCGTTGAAGTCATCATCCGCCGCTGTACCTCGGAGATGCGGCCGTGCGGGAACAGCACGATGAGATCCACGTTCTCGAGGCCGGCGAAGGCTTCGACCGCCGCGCCGCCGGTATCGCCTGACGTCGCGACCACGATGGTGGTGCGTTGGCCGCGCTTGGCGAGCACGTGGTCCATCAGCCGCGAGATCAGCTGCATCGCCACGTCCTTGAAGGCGAGCGTCGGGCCGTGGAACAGCTCCAGCACGAACTGGTGCGGCGACATCTGGCGCAGCGGCACCACCGCCGGATGGCGGAAGGTTGCGTAGGCCTCGTTTGCCATGCGGCCGAGTTCGGCGTCGGGGATCTCGCCGCCCGCGAAGGGACGAATCACGTCGACCGCGACCTCCCAATAGGGACGGCCGAAGAAGCCGGCGATGGCATCAGCGGAGAGCTGCGGCCAAGTGGTCGGCACATAGAGGCCGCCATCCCGGGCGAGCCCGGTCAGCATCACGTCGCAGAAACCGAGTTCGGGGGCCTCGCCCCGGGTCGAGATATAACGAGTCAAACTGCCCTCCAAAGGCCGACCGGGCCTGAGCGCGATCCTTAAGCCTTTGATTTTACGAAATTAGTTGTTAACAGCCAGAGGCTTTGGGCCACCATAAAGTGTTTTGCGGCAACGGGAAACCGCTTCCCAACTGCACAATGCCCAGCAAAAAGGGCTGCGGCGGCGCCGCAGCCCTCTCTTGGAAGGTCTGTCGTTGATGTGTGCAGACCGGTTTGCCTCTTTCGGGTCGCCGCCCGCTGAAACTTGTCAGCCAAGCTTTCGTCGCCCGTCACGAAATCGTCAAGGGCGAAAACGACGGATGCGGGAAGATGTTCCTATTTTTCCCGAAGCGCCCAAGCTTTCATGAGCCCGGTCGAGCGAATTCCCACCGCAGATTGCCGTTTTGACCCGACAGTTTCGGATAGCACCGGAACGATTGCCACCTCGGCTCATTGGGTCCGCGGATGGGTGTCGGCGGTGTCCATGCATTGCCCGGCTGCACGCTGACACCGATCCGTCCCGCCGAACCGGCTGCATCCTGGAGTAGCCGGTTCGGTGCGTCCGGGCCACCAGTGCCCGGGCCGCCAGTGCCCGGGCCCTCGGTGCCGGCGACGTCAATTCATCCCGATTTCCACCGCGATCCTGATCAGGTCGGAATGGTTCTTGGCCCCGAGCTTCTGCTTGAGCAGGGACGTGGTGTTGGCGACCGTCTTGTAGGAGATGCCAAGCGCCTCGGCGACTTCCACGATCTTGTCGCCGCGTCCGAGCAGGCGGAGAATTTCGAGTTCCCTCGGCGTCATCTGCGAGGCCGGGTTGGCCTTGATCGCCGCGCCGGAAAACGTCACGGCTTCCGCGAGCTGCGGTGAGATGAAATTGTCGCCAGCGACCACCTTGCGCACCGCTTTCAGCAGGATCCTGGGATCATCGCCCTTGGAGACGTAGCCCTGCGCCCCGAGCTCGACCGCCCGCACCACGAAAGCCGGATCGTCGTTCATGCTGAACATGATGATCTTGGCGTCGGGATCGTCCTTGCGGATGCGTCGCATCAGCTCGAAGCCCGAGACATCGGGCAGGCTGATGTCGATCACGGTGACGTCGGGCCGCTTGCTGACATAGGCGCGATGCCCGGATTTGGCGTCCGTCGCCTCGTCGATACGGATCGAATGGTCCGAAGCGAACAGGGTGCGGCAACCGGACAGCACCACGGGATGGTCATCGACGATTAGGACCCGGGTCCCCGGCTTGGCGGTATCTTGCATCGCGCACTCGCTTTTTTTGACTCATAAACCGGCGGGAACAAATGGAAAGAGCAAATCCCGCCGATGCGCGTTAGAATTGACCTAATGTGGCAACGGCTCTCGTTCAGAACGCAACTGTTCCTTCCGCTCGGCGCGAGCTTTCTCGCAGCCCTGATCCTGGGCGGGGTGCTGCTCCAGATCTTCGCAACCAGCCAGCTGGCCGACGAAAACGAGCCCGCTCAACGTTCGACCCGGACGATCGCTACCGCACTCAACAACACTTTGCGCGCGTCGGACAATCCACAGAAGTTGCTTGACGCCTTTGTCCAATCCTTGACCACCTCCTCGGACATCCAATTCCGCTCCGCGGAAGGCGCGCCCCTGCGCTCGCCAAGGAACGATACGCGCAACCTGCAAGGGGTGCCGCAGTGGTTCGTCAACCTGCTTATGGTGCCGGGCACGGACGTTGCGGCCCCGGTGCTGATCGATGGCAGACGTATCGGCGATATCGTGTTCCTGCCGGACCTCACGGCCGACCTGTTCGAGAAATGGATCGGCTTCCTGGCCCTGACCAGCCTCGTCGCCGTGCTGACGGTGCTCACTGGAATCATCGCCTACGTCTTCGCGGGATCTGCCCTGCGTCCCCTTCAGGAGCTCGGTGAGGGCCTGACGCGGATGCGGCGTGGCGACTACGCAAAGCCGATCCCGGTCGCAGGGCCGCCGGAGGTTCGGCAGAGTTGTGCGGAGGCAAATGCGCTGGCTGCTACGCTTGCGCAATTCAGCCAGGACAATCGCGATCTGATGCACCGCCTGGTGTCGCTCCAGGACGACGAGCGGCGCGATCTCGCCCGCGAATTGCACGACGAGCTCGGACCGCTGCTGTTCAGCATTCGCGCCGGTACGATCGCGCTGATCGAAGCCTCGCCGCCGGTGGGAAATCTCGGCAACTCGGCCCAGGAGGTACTGCAATCGGTCGAGGCGCTCCAGCAGACCAACCGCCGCATCCTCGACCGGCTGCGGCCGCTCTACATCGAGGAGCTGGGCCTTGCGACCAGCGTGCAGACGCTGCTCCGGAACTTTCGCAAGCAGGCACCGCATATCGTCCTGACGGATACGATCGATCCAGATCTCAACGTGATCGACGGGCCGTTGGCTCGGACCATCTATCGGGTGATCCAGGAGGCACTGACCAACGTGCTGCGCCACGCCAAGGCCAGCAGCGCCCATGTCCAGGCGACCGTCAGCGGTGAGGCGCTCGTCATCGAGATCTCCGACGACGGCGACGGCTTTCCTGCCGACAATGTCTTCGGCCGTGGCCTGACCGGCATGCATGAGCGCGTGCGCGCGCTCAGCGGATCGTTGTCACTGCTGCGCGTGGATGAGCGAACCTATGTACGCTGCCGCCTTCCGGCCGAACCGGCACGCGAGGTGCCGGTCGGCGGCTAGCATGCACAACAGCCGTCGAGCGCGTTCTGTCGCGCCGGCTCGCACAGCGTGCTGCGGATCTTGCCTTCCGGGCTGAAGCGAAACGAGGCGCGAATGCGCAGCGCGCCGGCGACGGAATATTCGAGATCGACGCCATGGGGCACGGGGCCGATCTCCTCCAGCCCGAAACCCGCCAGGGCGAAGGCACTGAGCCGCGGCTGCCAATAGGCCTCGAGCTCGCTCCGGCCGTGATAGCGCTGCGCGCCGTTACACGTACATTCGACCTGGGCATCGTCCGCATAGAGGTCGAGCAACGTCGTGAGGTCGCCCTTCCGGCAGGCGTCCACCCAGTCGACGACAATTCCCATCTGATCGAAATCGCTCACGCCGGAATCCTGTCTGCCGCGGGAAACCACCGGCGGCTTAGGACCACACTCGTGAATGTGCGCTGAACAATAAACCCCGGGCGATACCGGGTTCCCCCTCGGAGACCTTCGACGGCTCAGCTCTGCCGCCGGCCTCTTGCCCACACGGCGAAGGCGATCAGCACGGCGCCTGCGAGCGTGAACCAGGTGATGGCATATTGCAGGTGATCGTCCTTCAGATGCACGTCCAGCGCCCCCGGGCGCGGAATGCCGTTCTCGGGCGCCGGCTGCTCGAGGTCGACATAGAACGGCGCTACCGCGCCCCAGCCGAGCGCGCCTGCGATTGCCAGATGATCGCGCACGAACCAGAGCCGCTTGTCGCGATTCTCCGCCGGCGTCAGCCAGCCGGACGGCTCGGGAAAGCGCAGATAACCGGTGAGCGCGACCGGCTGCCCAGTGACAAGCTTCTTCACCGCGCGGTCCTCGACGCTGCGGTCCTGCATCGTGTTCTCGACGAAGCCCGCATCGATCACGACCGTCTCGCCGCTGGGAAGCCGCGCCGGCAGGAACGCCCAAGTGCCCGGGCCGGAGGCGTCCTTGCGCACTGCCGAGCCGGAGGAATAGACCATCGCATCGGGCAGGGCTGCGTAAGTCGCGGTGAAGCTGACTCGGCGGAATTCATCGCGCGCGGGATTAAGTGCAGCCCATTGCGCCGGCGGCGGCAGCGCGACGGGCGCCTCGGCCAGACGCTCGGTGAGCGCCGCGACCAGCTCGTGCTTGGCGGTCCGGCGCTGCAATTGCCAGACGCCGAGAGCGACGAAGACGGCCGTCAGGAACAGCGTGAACAGCGCGAAGCCGGCCACGCGGGGCTTGCGCGCAGTCTCGTTCATTTCGCGCGGTCGACCAACCGGCCCGGTGCCGCCTTGTGGTGGAATTGCAGCGCGATCAACAGCGACTTCATCGCACGCAGCGGCAAGAGCGTGGTGACCAGGATCAGTGGCAACCACAGCGCCGCATGCAGCCAGTATGGCGGCTGGTACTTGACCTCGACGATGAGTGCGGCCGCAACAACGATCCCACCGGCCAGCATGATGATGAAGATCGCCGGACCGTCACCGGTATCGATGAAGGCGAAGTCGAGACCGCAGCGGTCGCAGGCGGGCGCGAGCGTCAGGAAGCCCGCATAGAGCTTGCCCTGGCCGCAGCGCGGGCATCTGCAGGCAAGTCCCCGCAGCGCGCTTTGCAGGACGGTGGTTTCGGGCTCGGGCTTGCCGGCGGTGTCGTTCATGGTGGCGGACTCTATCACAGTTTTCGCCGAAGCTTCCGGCGGCCCAAAAGCGAAAGGGCGGCCCTGCGGCCGCCCTTTCTGATCTCAACGTCGCGGCTCAGTGTGCGCCGTGGGCCATGGTCTCGGCGCCGTGTCCCCAGACGTAGATGCAGAGGAACAGGAACAGCCAGACCACGTCGACGAAGTGCCAGTACCAGGCGGCGAACTCGAAGCCGAGATGCTGCTTCGGCGTGAAGTGGCCCGCATAGGCGCGGATCAGGCACACCAGCAGGAAAATGGTGCCGACCAGCACATGGAAGCCGTGGAAGCCGGTCGCCATGAAGAAGGTCGCGCCATAGACGTTACCGCCGAACGAGAACGCCGCGTGGCTGTACTCATAGGCCTGCACGCAGGTGAAGAGCGCGCCGAGCACGACGGTGAGGATCAGGCCATACTTCAGACCCTGGCGATCGTTCTCGAGCAGCGCGTGGTGCGCCCAGGTCACGGTGGTGCCCGAGGTGAGCAGGATCAGCGTATTCAGGAGCGGCAGGTGCCAAGGATCGAAGGTCTCGATGCCGTGCGGCGGCCAGGTGCCCGGCACGGCGCAGGCGCCGGCCGCAGTGCC
>NZ_JALBHA010000408.1:0-6067 GCF_023006445.1 Bradyrhizobium sp. SHOUNA76 | reverse complement strand
TGTCGGCGTGGTCCGCGAGGGCGACGGGCTCACCGAGGCCGTGAGCTACTTCGCCGCGCTCGAACGCGAGGCAACGAGCATCACGCTCCGCAACATGGCGACGTCGGCCCTGCTCGTCGCAGCCTCGGCCTGGAGCCGGCGCGAAAGCCGCGGCGCGCATTTCCGCTCCGACCATCCGGCCGAAATCCCTGCGCTGGCGCAGAGAACGATGACCACGCTCGCCGCGGCGCGCGAGATCGCAGAAGGCCTGAGCCCATTGCCGCGCACGGCCCGCCCCATGATCGCCTGATGGAGTCCCCCATGATCAATCCGACCTCATTGCTCAACCCCGACGCCTTCCTTTCCCCGCTCGTCATCGACGAAGCCGTGCAGCGGGCGCTCGACGAGGACCTCGGCCGCGCCGGCGACATCACTTCGTTCGCGACGATTCCGGAAGCGACCAAGGCGCAAGCCGTGCTGGTCGCGCGCCAGTCCGGCGTGAGCGCCGGCTTGCCGCCGGCGCTGGCGACATTGCGAAAGCTCTCGCCAGACATCGAGGTGCGCGCGCAGGTGCGTGACGCCGCACTCGTTGCCCGCGGACAGCAGCTGCTGACGATCACGGGCCCCGCGCGCGCCATTCTCACCGCGGAGCGAACCGCGCTGAACTTCGTCGGCCGCCTGTCGGGCGTTGCCACGCTCACGGCGGATTATGTTGCGCGCACCGAAGGCACGAGAATGCGCATCTGCTGCACGCGCAAGACCACGCCGGGGCTAAGGGCGCTGGAGAAATACGCGGTGCGGTGCGGCGGCGGCTTCAATCACCGCTTCGGCCTCGACGACGCGATCCTGATCAAGGACAACCACATCGCGGTCGCCGGCGGCGTCAGTGCGGTGCTGGAGCGCGCCCGCGCCCATGCCGGCCATCTCGTCAAGATCGAGATCGAGGTCGACACGTTGGCGCAACTGCGCGAGGTGCTCGACACCGGGCTGGCCGACGCCGTGCTGCTCGACAACATGGACCTTGCGACATTGCGGGAAGCGGTCCGGATCAACGAGGGGCGCCTCAAGCTGGAGGCGTCCGGCGGCGTCACGCTGGACTCGATCGCCGCGATCGCGGCGACCGGCGTCGACTACGCCTCGGCCGGCGCCCTGACCCATTCGGCGCCGAACTTCGACTGCGCGTTGGATATCGAGGCGTGAGGCCACTGCTCTTCGCCCAGGGCGGCCGCACCTCTCCCGCTTGCGGGGGAGGTCGGCGCAAAGCGCCGGGTGGGGGCTCTCTCCACACGGGGGTTCTCGCCTGCGGAAACACCCCCTCCCCAACCCTCCCCCGCAAGCGGGAGAGGGAGCGCACCTTCACTGCGGCGACGATTGATTGCCTCAGCGCCGCTCAGTATTGCCCATTTCCGCGGAGCTCTTGGCTTCCTGCGCGAGCTCGGCGGAGAGCGCCGCGGTCTGCGCGGGCGTGCCCCAGCTCGGCACCTCGCTGCCGTCGCCCCAGGCGCGCGGGCGGTAGAAGGTGTGCACGCCGGTCTTGTACATCTTCTTCATCTCGGCGACCCAGGACGGACGCACCCAATAGGCGTGATAATGCGTGGATTTACCGACCTCGGGCAGCCAGATCTGGCCGTCGAGCGTGGCCTTCGCGATCTTCTTGGCGCGCTCCCACATCTCGGGCTCGCGGATCACGTCGGCATTGTTGTCGCAGGCAAACGTGAACTGGCAGGCGAGATGACGGTGCTTGTTCTGATAGACCGCTCCGCACACCGTATCCGGATATTTGCCGGAGAAGACGCGGTTCATCACGACTTGCGCGACCGCCATCTGGCCGCGGACGGCCTCGCCGCGGGACTCGAAATAGACCGCTTCCGCGAGGCACTTCTCGGACTTCGCGCGCGACTTGTCGTCGAGCGCGAGCCGTTCCGCCGGTGATCTGGTGCGCTGGTTGTCGGCGTTGACCTCGCCCTTCGGCGCGACGCTCTCGCCGCTCTCGATGTCCTTGGCAATGTCCACTGTGGGCGGCGACAGCGAGGCTGTCACCTTCATGTCGGGGTCGGGCATCACGATCAGCGGCTCGGCGCCGGGCTGCCAGCTCTCGATGCTCTCGAGATTGCCGCCGAGCGAGGAGCTGCCGAAGAACAGGTTCGAGGTCTTCACGCGGAACGGATCGCGCGCCGGTGCAGCCGGAACAGTCGCTTGCTTCAGCGCTTCGAGCGGCTGGACCGCGAACGCGCGCGCAGTGTCGCTGGCCTGCGGTGGATTGGCATATTGCGGCAGCGGCGGCGCCCGCAGTGCTTCCTGGAGCTCGGGGTCGAGCGCAGCCGCGGACTCCGGCGACATCGCCTGTGGCAACGCGGCGGTCTTGGTGCCGAACACCGAGCTGTTCGACGTCGCGGGATCTTCCTGCGCCGGCGCCGCGGCTGGCGCGGCCGTCTCGGGAGCCTCGGTCGGTGTAACGGTTGCGAGGCGATCACCCTTCATGGAGCGATCGACCTTAGGAAAATCGGCGGCCTGGTAGCGCGGCGGCGCCTGTAGCGCCGGGTTGCGGTTGATCGCGCCGGTGACGTCGCGACCATCGATGCTCGCGAGGCGAACCATCGCGCTCTGCGGAACGGAGGTGCCAATGGGGCGCGAAAAACTGTAGGTGGCGAGCTGGATGGAGGACGCTGCGGAAAAGACCTGCTTCTGCCAACGCTCGGCGACGCCGGGTTGCCGCGCCAGCAAAGAGGCAATGTCCTGATAGCCGGTCTCTCTCGGCATCAATGCGAAGATGCAGAGACCGATTCCGAAGGACGCGAACCGCGCGCCCTTCGGATGGTTACGCAACACTGACATCGTTACGCTCACGCTACGCTTACGCCAGAAAAATCGAGCCGCAGTACATCCGTGCAATTCGATCTTTATCGTAAGTATCTAATTTAGGTTGCCGGGGCGTTAATCGGCGTTGCGCGTCCAGCACACTCAAGCGAACACGGGTGTTTTCACGGAGTCGTCGCGCACGGTGGTAAACGCGTCCTCACGCGAAGCGGTAAACAACCGGTCAACGCGAATGGTGAAGGAACCGTTGACAGCGCGTATCATTACGGGACGCGTGGTTCCCTTTGTTTGTGCGGAGCGCTTCCACGCCGTCATTGCGAGGAGCTCTTGCGACGAAGCAATCCAGACTGCCCCCGCGGGAAGATTCTGGATTGCTTCGCTGCGCTCGCAATGACGAGCGGAGAGAGCGTCGCGCATAACAAAAGAGGCGGAGCTTTCGCCCCGCCTCTTTCATTCCAGCATTTTAGTTCTGTCTTACGCCTGGCTTGCGATCGCCTTGCCGAGCGCGGCTTGCGCTGCGGCGAGTCGGGCGATCGGCACGCGGTAGGGCGAACACGACACGTAGTCGAGGCCGATATCGTGGCAGAAGGCGACGGAGGCGGGATCGCCGCCGTGCTCGCCGCAGATGCCGACCTTGAGATTCGGGCGGGTCTTGCGGCCGCGCGCGACGCCGATCTTGACGAGCTCGCCGACGCCCTCCTGGTCGAGCGCCACAAAGGGATCGACCGAGAGGATGCCCTTCGTCACGTAGGGACCGAGGAAGCTCGCCGCGTCGTCGCGGCTGATGCCATAGGTCGTCTGCGTGAGGTCGTTGGTGCCGAACGAGAAGAACTCGGCCGACTGCGCGATCTCGGCCGCGAGCAGGCAGGCGCGCGGCAGCTCGATCATGGTGCCGACCTGATAGGCCAGCTTGGTGTTGGTGTCGCGCATCACCGCCTGTGCGGTGGAATCGATCCGCGCCTTGACGAGGTCGAGCTCCATCTTGGTGGCGATCAACGGCACCATCACCTCGAGGCCGACGGCCTTGCCGGTACGCTTCTCGGCCTCGACCGCGGCCTCGAAGATCGCGCGCGCCTGCATCTCGGCGATCTCCGGGTACGCAATCGCGATACGGCAGCCGCGGAAGCCGAGCATCGGATTGAATTCCGAGAGCTCACGCGCGCGGTCGGCGAGGCGCCGCGGGTCGGTGTTCATGGCGCGCGCCACTTCCTCGACCTCGGCATGGGTGTGCGGCAGGAATTCGTGCAGCGGCGGATCGAGCAAGCGGATCGTGACGGGCAGGCCCTTCATGATCTCGAACAGCTCGACGAAGTCGGCGCGCTGCATCGGCAGCAGTTTTGCGAGCGCGGCGCGGCGCGACTGCTCGTCCTCGGAGAGGATCATCTCGCGCACGGTGCGGATGCGGGTCTCCTCGAAGAACATGTGTTCGGTGCGGCACAGGCCGATGCCTTCGGCGCCGAACTTGATCGCGGTGCGCGCGTCATCAGGCGTGTCGCCGTTGACGCGGACGCCGATCTTGCGGACCTGGTCGGCCCAGGCCATCAGCGTGCCGAACTCGCCGGACAGCTCCGGCTCGATCATCGGCATGCGGCCGGCCAGCACCTGGCCGAGCGAGCCGTCGATGGTGATGACGTCGCCGGTCTTGAAGGTGCGCGAGCCGATGCTCATGGTGCCGCGGCCGTAATCGACGCGGATGGTGCCGCAGCCGGAGACGCAGGGCTTGCCCATGCCGCGCGCGACCACCGCCGCGTGCGAAGTCATGCCGCCGCGCGTGGTCAAAATGCCTTCGGCGGCGTGCATGCCGTGAATGTCTTCCGGGCTGGTCTCGATGCGGACCAGGATGACCTTGCGCCCATCGGCCTGAAGCTTGGCCGCTTCATCCGAGGAGAACACGATCTCGCCGGAGGCCGCGCCCGGGGATGCCGGCAAGCCGGTCGCGATCACGTCGCGCTTGGCGTTGGGATCGATGGTCGGATGCAGCAGTTGGTCGAGCGAAGCCGGATCGATGCGGGTGACCGCTTCCTTCTTGGTGATCAGGCCTTCATTGGCGAGCTCGACCGCGATGCGCAGCGCGGCTTTCGCAGTACGCTTGCCGCCGCGGGTCTGGAGCATCCACAGCTTGCCCTGCTCGACCGTGAACTCCATGTCCTGCATGTCGCGGTAGTGCTTCTCGAGCAGCGTGTAGATCCGCGTCAGCTCCTTGAAGGCCTCCGGCATCGCCGCTTCCATCGACGCCTTGTCTGAGCCCGACTCTTTCCGCGCTTCCTCGGTGATGTCCTGCGGCGTGCGGATGCCCGCCACCACGTCCTCGCCTTGCGCGTTGATCAGGAACTCGCCGTACAGCTTGCTCTCGCCGGTCGAGGGGTTGCGGGTGAAGGCAACGCCGGTCGCCGAGGTCTCGCCCATGTTGCCGAACACCATGGCCTGCACGTTGACCGCGGTGCCCCAGGACGCCGGAATATCGTGCAGCTTGCGGTAGGTCACCGCGCGCGCGTTCATCCAGGATGAGAACACGGCACCGATCGCGCCCCAAAGCTGGTCGTGCGGATCCTGCGGGAAGTCCTTGCCGGTCTCGCGCGCGACCGCGTCCTTGTACTTGCCGACCAGATCGACCCAGTCGTCGGCGGTAAGGTCGGTGTCGAGCGTGTAGCCCTGACCGTCCTTGAAGGTGTCGAGGATTTCCTCGAAGTGATGATGCTCGAAGCCGAGCACCACGTCCGAATACATGGTGATGAAGCGACGATAGCTGTCATAGGCGAAGCGGCGGTCGCCCGACAATTCCGACAGCGCTTCCACGGTCTGGTCGTTGAGGCCGAGGTTCAGCACCGTGTCCATCATGCCCGGCATCGAGGCGCGCGCGCCGGAGCGCACCGAGACGAGCAGTGGGTTCCTGGTGTCGCCGAACACCTTGCCGGTCAACTTGCCGACATGGTCGAGTGCCTTCTCAACCTGTGCCTGCAACTCCTTCGGATAGGATTTGTCGTGGGCGTAGAAGTAGGTGCAGACCGAGGTCGGGATGGTGAAGCCGGGAGGCACGGGAAGGCCGAGATTGGCCATCTCGGCGAGGTTCGCGCCCTTGCCGCCGAGAAGGTCGCGCATTTCCGTCCGGCCCTCGGCCTTGCCGTCACCGAATGTGTACACCCATTTGCCGGCCTTGATGGCTGCTGGCGCCGCCTTGGCGGGCGCAGCCTTCTTCGGCGCGGGCTTCGCAGCGACCTTCGGCAGAGCCGCCTTGGTCACGGCCTTTGCCGCCGGCTTTGCAGCGGGCTTG
>NZ_JALBHA010000407.1:0-6070 GCF_023006445.1 Bradyrhizobium sp. SHOUNA76 | reverse complement strand
CGCGCTGCGCTGGCGCCCGCCGCAGCCGACGCTCGAAAGCTCGGAGATGCACACCGCCTACGAGTATGGCGCGCCGTGCCTTCAGCCGGCGCTACCGGCCTCGAGCGAAGATTGTCTCACGCTGAACGTGTTCCGTCCCTTCGGGGTCGACGGCCCGCTGCCGGTGATGATGTTCATCCACGGCGGCGGCTTTGTCGGCGGCACCGCGAATGATCGGCTGTTCGACGGTGCCAGGCTCGCGCAGGCCGGCCTCATCGTGGTCACCGTCAACTATCGCCTAGGTGCGCTCGGCTGGCTCGCTCACCCGGCGCTGTCGCAGGGCTCGGGCAATCACGGGCTGATGGACCAGATCGCGGCACTTCGATGGGTTCACGACAATATCGCGGCCTTCGGCGGCGATCCTGATAACGTCACCCTGTTCGGCAGCGATGCAGGCGCGACGTCGATCGCGCTGCTGATGCTGTCTGCGCAAGCGCAGGGTCTCTTCCAGAAGGCCATTCTGCAATCGGTCCCCGCTCGCGCGCGGCTGCGCGCGGCGCAGGAGGCGGAGGCCTTTGGTCAGCAGTTCGTGGCGGCGCTTGGACCGCAGGGCGATTGGCGCGCCGCCGAACCGCGGCGCCTGCTTGCCGCCGAAAGCAGTCTCTTGGAGACATCGCGGCGCAGCTTCGCGCCGATGATGGACGGAGATCTCGTGACCGAGGAGATTGCCGCCGGCTTTGCGGCCGGACATCAAAGCCGCATTCCCCTGATCATCGGCTCGAACGATGACGAGACCGGTTTCGACAGTGAGTTCGAGATCAAGGAGGAGGTCGCATCCTCAGGCATCACAAACGATGAGCTGCGCGGGCTCTATCCCGACCTCGCGAGGCCCTCGGAGCTTGCGGCCCGGTTCTATACCGACAAGGTCTTTTCCGAGCCCGCAAGATTGCTGGCCCGCCTGCATGCCGCAGGCGGTGCGGCGACCTTTCGCTATCGCTTCGCCTATGTGCCCGAGTCCCGCCGCGCCAATCCCGAGGGCGGGCACGGGCGGGAATTGCAGTTCATCTTCGGTGCGGAAGGCGTGCCAGGAGCGGGCATCTTATCGCGAGGTGATCGCGAGGTCGCAAACCGCATGCGGTCCTATTGGATCAACTTCGCCAGGAGCGGCGATCCCAACGGTCCCGATCTGCCGCGTTGGGACGCCGCGGCAGGCCGCGATCGCCTGCTGCTGATCACGAACGATCGCATCGCGAGCGGGGACGATCCCTTCGCGGAGCGTCTCGACCGGCTCACAGGCGAGAGCAAAAATTGAGTTTGGACTTAAGCCGCGAGCTCGACGCGCGGCGCCGGGCTCAGCCGGTCTTCCTCCAGATAGTCCATCGCACCGTCCTTCTCGACGGCGTAGAATTGCTGGCCATCCCGCGACTTGAAGGCGGCGCGAACGATGCCGCGGCGGCCCTTGTCACTGTTGACGACGTCCCCCAGCGCAAACTTCTTCATCTCACGTCTCACTTGTCTTCAGGCCGACTGCTTCGGCCACGTCCGGATTTTGGGCGGCAAATCGTTAACGACTTGCTAACCATGCCGGTTTGCCTATGCTCGCCGCCGGTCGCGCGGGCATTTGCGCGCGAATATGTTGCCGACGAGACGAACCCCATGACGCGATTTCCGACCCTCTTCCTGTCGCATGGCGGCGGTCCTTGGCCGTTCATGGAAGACAGGCGGGTGCAATATGCCAAGACCGCCGCGGAGTTCGGCCGGCTGCCGCAGCTGTTGCCGGCGAGGCCGAAGGCCGTGCTCGTCATCACCGGCCATTGGGAGGCCGATGCCTTCACCGTGTCGACCTCGGCGCATCCGCCGATGGTGTACGACTATTACGGTTTCCCCGAGCATACCTACCACCTCAAATATCCGGCGCCGGGCCAGCCCGAGCTCGCAGCCGAGGTGAAGGCGCTGCTCGCGCGCGCAGGCCTCGATTGTCGGGAAGATCCCAATCAGGGTTTTGATCACGGCACCTTCGTGCCGCTCGGGCTGATGTATCCGAATGCCGACATGCCGATCGTGCTGCTCTCGCTGAAGTCGAGTTATGACGCGGCCGAGCACGTCAAGGTCGGGCAGGCGATTGCATCGCTCCGCGATGAAGGCATCCTGATCGTCGGCAGCGGGCTGACCTATCACAACATGCGCGGCTTCAACCGGCCGGAGTCCAAGCCTGTCTCCTACGATTTCGAGGCCTATCTCAACGAGGCCATCAGCAATCCGGATCCGGCGCGCCGCAACGCGATGCTGGTTGATTGGGAGAGCGCACCGAGCGCGCGCCTGGCCCATCCGCGCGAGGACCATCTGCTGCCGCTGATGGTGGCCGCCGGCGCGGCAGGCAGCGACGCGGGTCACCGTGTTTTCGTCGACGAGGTCGCGAGCGTCGCGATGGCGTCGTATATGTTTGGCGGATGACTCTTTCCTTCTCCCCTTGTGGGAGAAGGTGGCGCGAAGCGCCGGATGAGGGGTATCTCTCCGCGTATTCAGATTGCGAATTGGACTCGCGGAGAAGGACCCCTCACCCAAGCGAGCTTGCATCTACCGGCGTCGTTGCCCTCTCTCACAAGGGGAGAGGGCGCATCAATGCGCACCTCGCTTGAGCGAGAGCCTGACCTCACCCGTATTTCAGCTTCATGAACAGGATGCCGCCGGCGAGCACGATGGTGATGGCGTTGGCGGCGACCAGCGGGGCATCGCCCGAGAGCAGGCCGTAGACGAGCCAGAGCGCCAGCCCCAGCACCATGACCAGGAACATGCCGAGCGAGATGTCTCCGGTGGAGCGGGTCTTCCACACTTTGATGGCTTGCGGCGCGTAGGCCACGGTGGTGCAGGTGGCGGCGGCAAAGCCGATCAGCTTGATCACGAAGGGGTCCATGGCGGCTCTATAGCATGGATTCGACGACGGCCACGCCTCATGCGCGGGATGTCATGAGATCGCGATAGAGCGCGGCATAGTCGCCGGCGCGGTTGCGCCAGGACACGTCGGTCGCAAGGCCGTTTCGTTGCAGCCGACGCCAGGTCTGCTTGTGGTGGAAGGCGGTGTTGGCCTTGCGCAAGCTGCCGGCGAAGGCATCCGCCGTCACGGGTGCGAACTTGAATCCGGTGGCATCGCGCCCGGAGGCGTCGGCCTCGCCGACATCGACGATGGTGTCCTCGAGCCCGCCGACGCGTGCGACGATAGGGACGGCACCGTAGCGCAGCGCGCACAGCTGGGTCAGGCCGCATGGCTCGAAGCGCGAGGGCACGAGAAGCGCATCCGAGCCGGCCTGGAGCAGGTGCGCCAGGATCTCGTCATAGCCGATCACGACCCCGATCCGGCCGGGATTTGCGCGGGCCGCGGCCTGGTAGCGATCCTGGAGATCGCGGTCGCCGCTGCCGAGCAGCGCGAGCTGCATGCCTTCGCCCAAGATGGTCGGAATGACCTCGAGCAGGAGATCGAGCCCCTTCTGCCACGACAGCCGGCTGATGACGCCGAGCAGCGGCGCTTCGTCCGAGGAATCGAGGTTGAACTGCTGCTGCAGCACTGCCTTGTTCGCGGCCCGGAACGTCAGGTCCTCCGCGCCGTAGCGGTAGGCGATGTGCGGATCGTCCTGCGGATTCCACACCGAGATGTCGATGCCGTTGAGGATGCCGCTGAGCACATGCGCGCGTGCGCGCAAGAGGCCGCCGAACCCCATGCCGCCTTCGTCGCTCTGGATCTCCCGCGCGTAGGTCGGCGACACCGTGGTGATGCGATCGGCGAATTGCAGGCCGGCTTTCAGGAAGCTGATGCCGCCGAAATATTCGAGTTCATTGACGTTGAAGGAATGCCAGGGCAGGCCGATCGATCCGATCAGCGCAGGCGCAAATTTGCCCTGATAGGCCATGTTGTGGATGGTCATCACGGTCGCGGGCCGCGGGCGATTGTCGTAGTGCAGATAGGCCGGCGCGAGCCCGGCCTGCCAGTCGTGGGCGTGCACGACATCGGGCACGAAGGCCGGGACGAGGCCGTGGCCGATATCGGCGGCGATGCGCGACAGCGCCGCGAAGCGCACGCCATTGTCCGGCCAGTCGACGCCCTCGCTGGTGACGTAGGGGTTGCCCGGCCGCGCATACAGATGCGGCACGTCGAGCACGAACAGGTCGAGCCCCTCGTGGGAGCCGGCGAGCAGCCGTCCGGGACCGCCGAAATAATCCGGCCAGTGCCGGATCTCCTCTGCGTTCGATACGAGCCGCATCACGTCGGGATAGCCCGGCATCAAGGTCCGCATCTCGACGCCATGCGCCTTCAGAGCGATCGGCAGCGCGCCGGCGACATCCGCGAGGCCGCCGGTCTTGACGATGGGATAGACTTCAGAAGCGACCGCGAGGACGCGAACAGGCGTCATTTATTGAGCCCGTCGATCATCGGCTGGGTGATCAACGAGATGCCCTGCTCGGTGGTGCGGAATCGTTTCATGTCGAGCTCGGGATCTTCGCCGACGACGAGGCCTTCCGGAATCTCGACGCCGCGGTCGATCACGACGTTCTTCAGCCGCGCGCCGCGTCCGACATTCACATAGGGCATGATCACGGCGTTCTCGACATTGGCATAGGAATTGATGCGCACGCCGGTGAACAGCAGCGAGCGGCGCAGCGAGGCGCCGGAGATGATGCAGCCGCCCGAGACCAGCGAGCTCACGGCCTGGCCGCGCCGGGCCTCCTCGTCATGAACAAATTTCGCCGGCGGCGTGATCTCCGCATAGGACCAGATCGGCCAGGCGCGGTCGAACAGGTCGAGCTCCGGCACGACGTCTGTGAGATCGATATTGGCGGACCAGTAGGCGTCGACCGTGCCGACGTCACGCCAATAGGCGCCGTTGTGGCCGTTGGAGCGCACGCAGGAGGTCGAGAACTGGTGCGCGATCGCGCGGCCGTTCTTGACGAGGTATGGAATGATGTCCTTGCCGAAATCGTGGTTGGAGTTCGGGTCCTCGGCGTCGCGCTTGAGCTCCTCGAACAAAAATTTCGCGTTGAAGACGTAGATGCCCATGCTGGCGAGCGAGACGTCCGGCTTGCCCGGCATCGGCGGCGGATCTTTCGGCTTCTCCAGGAACTCCTGAATCCAGCCGTTCTCGTCGACATGCATGATGCCGAAGCCTGAAGATTCCGCGCGCGGCATCTCCAGGCAACCGACCGTGACGTCGGCGCCGCTCTCGACGTGCTGGCGCAGCATCACCTCGTAATCCATCTTGTAGATGTGGTCGCCCGCCAGCACCACGATGAAGCGGCAGGCATGGGATTCGATGATGTCGATGTTCTGGTAGACCGCATCCGCCGTGCCGACATACCACATGTTCTCGGAGACGCGCTGGCTCGCGGGCAGGATGTCGAAGCTCTCGTTCCGCTCGGGCCGGAAGAAGTTCCAGCCCATCTGAAGATGGCGGATCAGGCTATGCGCCTTGTACTGGGTCGCCACCGCGATCCGGCGGATGCCTGAATTGACGGCATTCGACAGCGCGAAATCGATGATGCGGGATTTTCCGCCGAAATAGACCGCGGGCTTGGCGCGCCGGTCGGTCAGCTCCAAAAGCCGGCTGCCGCGCCCCCCGGCCAGGACGAACGCCAGCGCCTGACGGGCAAGCGGCTCATTACCGACGGCACTCATGTCATCCTCCCACTCTGGAATTTCGAGGCTTTTTGTCGCGAGAAGGCCCCGCGGTCCCGCGCCCACTGGAACCGATAGTAACGGCACGCATAGTAAATCAGGAAGTAGGTTGTTGGTTGCGAACGCGGCAAGCTTAATGCTTTCGCATTGGCGATCCAGCAGCGCGCTCTGGGCGGGACTTGTGCGCCGCACGCAAAATCCGGCTTTGACTCGGCGCCGGGATACCCGATCATGGTGTTGCGATCCTTTTTCCAAGCGAAACGTCAGACAGGGAGTAAGACGATGAGGATCTGGAGAACGGCAATTGCCTGTGGCTTGGCCGGCGCGGTCATCGCCGGCGAAATCCAGCAGGCGGCGGCAGCCCCGCTGCCGACCAACGTCGCGACCATGAAGGCCGCGGTCGGCGACGATGTCACGCCGGTGCAT
>NZ_JALBHA010000406.1:0-6092 GCF_023006445.1 Bradyrhizobium sp. SHOUNA76 | reverse complement strand
AGGCCGAGGTCGATGCGGCCGGGAAACAGCGCCTCCAACATCTTGAAGCGCTCGGCCACCACCAGCGGGGCGTGATTGGGCAGCATCACCCCGCCGGAGCCGACGCGGATATGCTTGGTCACCGCCGCGATCTGCCCGATCATGACGTCGGGCGCCGGGCTCGCGACCGAGGCGAGGTTGTGGTGTTCGGCGAGCCAGTAGCGGACATAGCCGAGCCCGTCGACATGGCGCGCCAGGTCGATGCTGTTGCGCAGCGCCGCGGCGGGCCTGGTGCCTGATGTGACGACCGAGAGATCGAGGACTGAGAGCGGGATCATGGCGCGCTAAGTTAGTTGCGGGCGGCGACGCGGCAATGGGCTGACGGCGCAGGTCTGGCGTGTGCGGGCTGCGAACCGGCCGTCCAGAATACGTTGGGACAACCGACGACTGCGTCGTCCTCAATTTAAGCTGCCCACCGCAGCGCTTTGACCACCGGCTCCGGCTCCCAGGTCATATATCATTGATTATACGTTCATTTTTTGATATTGATCGAATCCCACAATTTCAGCATTTAGGCACAAGAATTCAATACATTCCGCACGAAGTGGGCCATTTCCCATCCACGATGGGCTGTAGCTGGATTCGCCTTTGCCCTATCTTAGGCCCTTCAAGCGAGAACCTGACCGGTGGCCGCCAAATTTGGCGACACAATCTGGAGTGAGTGGTGCCATGACCGATCTGACGACGCCTGCCCGAGCCGACGGGCAAGACGGGCACCTGAAGCGGCCTGCGATCTCCTTCGAGTTCTTTCCGCCCAAGACGGAAGATATGGAGCGCAATCTCTGGGAGACCATCAACCGGCTCGCCCCGCTCGACCCGAAATTCGTCTCGGTGACCTACGGCGCCGGCGGCTCGACGCGGGAGCGGACCCACTCCACCATCTCGCGCATCCTCCAGGAGACCGCGCTGCTGCCGGCGGCGCATCTGACCTGCGTCGGCGCCTCGCGCGGCGAGATCGACGAGATCGTCGACCGCTATCACGAGGTCGGCGTCCGCCACATCGTGGCCTTGCGTGGCGACCCCGCCGGCGGCATCGGCACGCCCTATGCCAGCCATCCCGACGGCTATCAGAGTTCGGCGGACCTCGTCGCGGGGATCAAGAAGCGGCATGCCGATATCGAAGTGTCGGTCTCGGCCTATCCCGAGAAGCACCCGGAGGCGCGCGACTTCGATGCCGACATCGACACGCTGGAGGCCAAGGTCGATGCCGGCGCCAGCCGCGCGATCACCCAGGTGTTCTTCGATAACGACCTCTACTTCCGCTATCTCGACCGCGTCCGCGCGCGTGGCATCAACATCCCGATCGTGCCGGGCATCATGCCCATGCACAATTTCAAGCAGGCGCGCAATTTCGTCACCCGCGCCGGCACGACCGTGCCGGACTGGTTCGCCTCGAAGTTCGAGGGCCTCGATGACGACGCCGAGACCCGCAAGCTGGTGGCCGCGACCGTTGCCGCCGGCCAGGTGCAGAAGCTCGCCAAGAATGGCGTCGACACCTTCCACTTCTACACCATGAACCGCGCCGATCTAGTGTTCGCGATCAGCCATTTGCTCGGCATCCGCGCCAAGAGCGCGCAGAAGGCGGCTTAAGACAACATGACCGTATCCACCTCTCCCAAGCGAACTGCCCTGCTCAACGCCGCGCGCGAGCGCATCCTCGTGCTCGACGGCGCCATGGGCACGATGATCCAGAACCTCCAGTTCGACGAAGCGGCTTTCCGCGGCGAGCGTTTCAAGAATTTCCATCGCGACCTGCGCGGCAACAACGACCTCTTGATCCTGACCCAGCCGCAGGCGATCGAGGACATCCACGCCGCCTATTTGCGCGCCGGCGCCGACATCGTCGCGACCAACACCTTCTCCACGACCTCGATCGCGCAGGCCGATTACGATCTCACCGACATCGTCTACGAGATGGCGCGCGAAGGCGCCCGCCTCGCCGGCAATGCCGCGCGGCGCGTCGAAGCCGAGGACGGCAGGCCGCGCTTCGTCGCTGGCGCCATCGGGCCCACCAATCGCACCGCCTCGATCTCGCCCGACGTCTCCAATCCCGGCTACCGCGCCGTCACCTTCGACGATCTGCGCAAATCCTATGGCGAGCAGATCAACGGCATGCTCGACGGCGGCGTCGATCTGCTCTTGGTCGAGACCATCTTCGACACGCTGAACGCCAAGGCGGCGCTTTATGCGATCGCGGAGATCACCGAAGCGCGCGGCATCGACATGCCGGTGATGGTGTCGGGCACCATCACCGACAAGTCCGGCCGCCTGCTCTCGGGCCAGATGCCGGAGGCGTTCTGGTATTCGGTGCGGCACGCCAAGCCTGTCACCATCGGCTTCAACTGCGCGCTCGGCGCCGAGGATCTGCGCGCGCATATCGCCGATATCGGCCGCGTCGCCGACACGCTTGTTTGCGCCTATCCCAATGCCGGCCTGCCCAACGAGTTCGGCCAATACGACGAGACACCCGAATACATGGCGCGCCTGGTCGGCGAGTTCGCGCGCGACGGTTTGGTCAACATCGTCGGCGGCTGCTGCGGCACCACGCCGGACCCTATCGCGGCGATCGCCGCCGCGGTGGCCCCGCACAAGCCGCGCATCGTGCCGGAGATCAGCCCGCGCCTGCGGCTCTCCGGCCTCGAGCCGTTCATCCTGACGGACGCCATTCCGTTCGTGAACGTCGGCGAGCGCACCAACGTCACGGGCTCGGCCCGCTTCCGCAAGCTGATCACCAATGGCGACTACACCGCCGCGCTGCAGGTCGCGCGCGACCAGGTCGAGAACGGCGCGCAGATCATCGACGTCAACATGGACGAGGGGCTTCTGGACTCCGAAGCCGCGATGATGACCTTCCTCAACCTCGTCGCCGCCGAGCCCGACATCGCCCGTGTGCCCGTGATGGTGGACTCCTCGAAATTCTCGGTGATCGAGGCCGGCCTGAAATGCGTGCAGGGCAAGCCGGTCGTCAATTCGATCTCGATGAAGGAAGGCGAGGAGAAGTTTATCTTCGAGGCCAAGATCGCCCGCCGCCATGGCGCGGCTGTCGTCGTCATGGCGTTCGACGAGGTCGGCCAGGCCGACACGTTCGCGCGCAAGACCGAGATCTGCAAGCGCGCCTACGACATCCTGGTGAACAAGGTCGGCTTCCCGCCGGAAGACATCATCTTCGATCCGAACATTTTCGCGATCGCGACCGGCATCGAGGAGCACAACAATTACGGCGTCGACTTCATCGAGGCGACGCGCTGGATCCGCCAGAACCTGCCGGGCGCGCACATCTCGGGCGGCGTCTCCAATCTGTCATTCTCGTTCCGCGGCAACGAGCCGGTGCGCGAGGCCATGCACTCGGTGTTCCTGTATCACGCCATCAAGGCCGGCATGGACATGGGCATCGTCAACGCCGGGCAGATGATCGTTTATGACGACATCGATGCCGAGCTGCGCCAGGTTTGCGAGGACGTCGTCCTCAATCGCGATCCGGGCGCGTCCGAGCGGCTGCTGGCGCTCGCCGAGAAATTCCGCGGCAACAAGACCCAGACCAAGGAAGCCGATCTCGCCTGGCGCGAATGGCCGGTGGCGAAGCGGCTGTCGCATTCGCTGGTGCACGGCATCACCGAATTCATCGAGCAGGACACCGAGGAAGCCCGCAAGGCCTCATCGCGCCCGCTCGACGTGATCGAGGGCCCGCTGATGGCCGGCATGAACGTGGTCGGCGATCTCTTCGGCGACGGCAAGATGTTTCTGCCGCAGGTCGTGAAGTCCGCCCGCGTCATGAAGCAGGCGGTGGCCTGGCTAATGCCGTTCATGGAGGAGGAGAAGGCGCGCAATCTCGCCAACGGCATCGGCACCGAAGGTTCATCGTCCGCCGGCAAGATCGTGCTCGCGACCGTCAAGGGCGACGTCCACGACATCGGCAAGAACATCGTCGGCATCGTGCTCCAGTGCAACAATTTCGAGGTGATCGACCTCGGCGTGATGGTGCCGGCTGCCAAGATCGTCGAGACCGTGAAAGCCGAAAAGGCCGACATCGTCGGTCTCTCCGGCCTGATCACGCCCTCGCTCGACGAGATGGCATTCTTCGCCGGCGAATTGCAGCGCGAAGGCCTCAAGCTGCCGCTGCTGATTGGCGGCGCCACCACGAGCCGCGTGCATACGGCCGTCAAGATCGACCCGAGCTATCGCGCCGGCCCCGTCGTGCATGTCAACGACGCCAGCCGCGCCGTCGGGGTCGCCTCCTCGCTGCTCTCGCCCGAGAAGCGCGAGGCCTATGCCGCCGAGGTCCGCGCGGAATACGCAAAAATCTCGGACGCGCATCTGCGCGCGCAGGCCGACAAGAAGCGCCTGAAGCTCGCGGCCGCGCGTGCCAATCGCGTGCCGGTCGACTTTGCTGCCAACAAGCCGGTGAAGCCGACCTTCCTCGGCATCCGCAGCTTCGACGACTACGACCTCGCCGAGCTGGTCGACTGCATCGACTGGACACCGTTCTTCCAGACCTGGGAGCTCGCCGGACGCTTCCCCGCCATCCTCGACGATTCCAAGGTCGGCGAAGTCGCGCGCTCGCTCTATGACGACGCGCGCAAGATGCTCGATACCATCGTGAAGGAGAAATGGTTCCGGGCGCGCGCGACGATCGGCTTCTGGCCGGCCAACGCTGAAGGTGACGACATCGTGCTCTACGCCGACGAGAGCCGCACGAAGCGCATCGCGACGCTGCACACGCTGCGCCAGCAGCTCGAGAAGCGCGAGGGCCGCTTCAACGCGGCGCTGGCCGACTTCGTCGCGCCCGCGGGCGTGCCGGACTATGTCGGCGGCTTCGTCGTCACCGCCGGCATCGGCGAGGACGTGGTCGCCGACCGCTTCAAGATGGCGAACGACGACTACTCCTCGATCCTGTGCAAGGCGCTGGCCGATCGCCTGGCCGAAGCCTTCGCCGAGCGCATGCATGCCCGCGTGCGCCGCGAGTTCTGGGCCTATGCGCCGGACGAGGCGCTCTCGAACGAGGAGATGATCCTGGAGAAATACCAGGGCATCCGCCCCGCCCCCGGCTATCCCGCGCAGCCCGATCACACCGAGAAGGCGACGCTGTTCGAGCTGCTCGATGCGGAAGCGAACTGCGGCGTGAAGCTGACCGAGAGCTTTGCAATGTGGCCCGGCTCCAGCGTGTCCGGGCTCTATTTCGCCAACCCTGCGAGCTATTATTTCGGCGTCGGCAAGATCGAGCGCGACCAGGTCGAGGACTATGCCGCGCGCAAGGGCATGAGCGTGGCGGAGACCGAGCGCTGGCTCGCGCCGGTGCTGAATTACATCCCGTCGCAACAGACCGACAAGACCTTTGCGGCAACACCCGCGAACGACGAGACGTCAAAGGACCTTGCCTCCCACCCGCCCGGCTGCACCTGCGCGGTGCATCTGGTCTGGCAGAAGAAGCGCGCAGGGGCGGGATAGGCCCGCCTGCCAAACAAAAAGTGCGAAAACAACCCCATGCACAGTAGAATGGGGTTGAAAAGGTTGAAGAATTTTGGGTGCCGAGGCCGGGTTTGCGGCGTCGGGCAAAACAGCGATAAACTTCCATCATCGGCTGCGTCGCGGTCTGACAACCTCGCCAAGCCCAGCGCCGTCATTCCGGGGCGCGCCTCTTGGCGCGAGCCCGGAATCCATTTGTCCTCGTCCCGAGCAGCACGATTCTCAGGTGCGCAATTGCGCACCATAGTTTGATGCTGCGCATCGCCCCGGAATGACGGAGAAATCCCCCTCACCCTTTCGGCGGCGCCAGCGGCTGCACGAACTCCTTGAACGGCGCCAGCCCTATCTGCCGCGCTTCATGGCCGGCGGTCCCGGCAATCCGCTCGGCGCTCGCGCGATGTATCTCGGCTCGACCGTCTACCGCATCCACGGCACCAACCAGCCGTCGACCATCGGCAAGTTCGTCTCGTCCGGCTGCATCGGCATGCTGAACGAGGACGTTTCCGACCTGTTCGACCGCGTCAAGGTCGGCACCCGCGTGGTGGTGATGCCGGGCGGCCCGCCGCCCGGAACGGCGACCGCCTCCGCAG
>NZ_JALBHA010000405.1:0-6099 GCF_023006445.1 Bradyrhizobium sp. SHOUNA76 | reverse complement strand
CTGGGTTGCGGAGGCGGTGGAGGTGCGGAGCCCGGCTTGCGCTCGGCGGTCAGCGCCACCATGACGGTGGTGACGCCGGGAATGGTGCGCACGGCGGCCTCGGCCTCGGCCCGGATGGATTCCCAGGCCCTGGCCTCGGCGGCGTCGACATTGATCGAGAAGAACACCTTGCCGTCGGACGCGCTGATGGCGCTCAGCACATTGGCATTGGTGAGCGCGACCCCGCGAGGCGACTTGATCCTGGCGAGGCTGTCGAGAACCTGTTGCTGCGTCACGCTCAAAGCGCATCTCCTGAACGGAGCCTGATCCGGAGCCGGAGGGCTGCGCCAGCGCAAAGCGTGGAGCGGCTTCCCGGCAAGGTCATGCTCGAGACTCTAGGATGCCCCATTAGAGCGGAAACGCCCAAAAGGCTACTGCCTGCCGATATCGTCAGCCATCTCGGCGGGCGCGGCCCCCTGCTCCCTGGCAGCCTCGTAATTCAGCTCGATCATGACCCCATTGGGGTCGTGAACGAAGATCTGCCAGAGGTCGCCGCCGGGCACCTGGCGGGAGTCGAACTTCATCCCCTTGGATGTCAGCCGCTGCTTCATGCCGTCAAAGCCGCGGCTGACGAAGGCGACGTGGTGGACAACGCCGGAGTCAGGCTTTTGTGGCTCAGCCGTCGCAGAAATATCGACGAGATGCACCACCGGTTTACCCTCGCTGTACATCCAGGCGCCGGGGAAGGCGAAGTTCGGCCGGGCGCCTTTTTCCAGGCCCAGCACAGCCTCGTAGAAGTGGACGGTCTCGGCCAGATTTCGGGTCCGGATGTTGAAATGATCGAGGACGCCAACGCTCACGCCGCCCATGCTCTCGCTCCCTTTTTCGAAGTCCTTAGGTCCCGCCATCCTAGCACAGGGGGCCGACAAACGAAGCCGTTGCCCTCCCGGCTCAACGGTTTATGGTGCGCCTCCGGCCCGCCCTCGCAGCGGAACTCCGAGGATGCCGCCCGGCGTCCTCGCCCGGATACAACCGTAAAACTCAAGCTACGGACAAGGTACCACACATGGCTAAAGTCGCTTTCCTCGGTCTCGGCGTCATGGGCTTCCCCATGGCCGGACACCTCGTCAAAAAAGGGGGCCATGAGGTCACCGTTTACAACCGCACCGCGGCCAAGGCGAAGGAATGGGCGGACAAGTTCGGCGGCAAGGCCGCAGCGACCCCGAAGGCCGCCGCCGAAGGCCAGGATTTCGTGATGTGCTGCGTCGGCAACGACAACGATCTGCGCGCGGTCACGATCGGCCCCGACGGCGCCTTCGCCGGCATGAAGAAGGGTGCGACCTTCGTCGATCACACCACCGCCTCCGCCGAGGTCGCACGGGAGCTGGACGCAGCCGCCACCAAGGCCGGCTTCAAATTCGTCGATGCGCCGGTCTCGGGCGGCCAGGCCGGCGCCGAGAACGGCGTGCTGACGGTGATGTGCGGCGGCGCGCAGGATGCCTATTCCGGCGCCGAGCCGATCATCACAGGCGCCTATGCGCGGATGTGCAAACTGCTCGGGCCCGCCGGAAGCGGCCAACTCACGAAGATGGTCAACCAGATCTGCATCGCCGGTCTGGTGCAGGGTCTCTCCGAGGGTATCCACTTCGCCAAGAAGAGCGGCCTCGACGTCGCCGCAGTGATCGAGACCATCTCCAAGGGCGCGGCGCAGTCCTGGCAGATGGAAAATCGCTACAAGACCATGAACGACGACAAATACGATTTCGGCTTCGCGGTCGAATGGATGCGCAAGGACCTCTCGATCTCGCTGGCTGAAGCCCGCCGCAACGGCGCCACCCTTCCGGTGACCGCACTCGTGGACCAGTTCTACGCCGAGGTCGAGAAGATGGGCGGCAAGCGCTGGGATACGTCGAGCCTGCTCGCGCGCCTGCAACGCTGAGAGCGCGTGGCGGTCGCTGCCCGGGCAGCCGCGACCGTCACCGGCCTTGACGCCTGCGCGACGCCGCGTAAAGGCCGGACAAGCGCAAATTGAGCCGAACAACGAATTCGGGGGGGACCGATTTGCTGAGCGCGATAGCCGCCGTTTTCATCGTTGCGTACGCAGCCATCGCGCTCGAACACCCGCTCGGCGTCAACAAGAGCGCTTCGGCTCTCCTGGGGGCGGGCCTGCTCTGGACCATCTATGCGATGTCCGTCGGCGACGCCTCGCTTGTCAACCACCAGCTCGACGAATCCGTCGCATCGACTGCGCAAATCGTCTTCTTCCTGATCGGCGCCATGACGATCGTCGAGGTGATCGACGCCCACAACGGCTTCGAAGTCATCACCTCGATCATCCGCACCACGAAGCAGACCACTCTGATGTGGATCATCGGCTTCGTGACGTTCTTCCTGAGCTCGATCCTCGACAATCTGACAACCACCATCGTGATGATCTCGCTGATCCAGAAGCTGATCGGCAACAAAAACGACCGCCTGCTGTTTGCGTCCATCATCGTGATTGCCGCCAATGCCGGCGGCGCCTGGACCGTGATCGGAGACGTCACGACGACGATGCTCTGGATCGGGGGGCAGATCACGCCTGTCAGCATCATGAAGGCGGTGTTCCTGCCGTCACTGCTCAATTTGCTGATACCCCTGCTCATCATCGGCTACTCTGTCAGGGGGAAGGACATCGGTCCGCCGCTGCAGCGGGAAGCGCAGGCTCTCAGGGTCGAGCTGTTCGAGCGCAATCTGATGTTCTATCTCGGGCTCGGTACACTGGTCGCGGTCCCGGTTTTCAAGGCCGTGACGCACCTCGCCCCCTTCATGGGCATCCTGTTCGGGCTGGGGATCCTCTGGCTGGTCGGCGAGATCGTTCACCGCCACAAGGACGAGGATGCGCGTCGCCCCCTCACCCTCGTCCATGCGCTGACCCGCATCGACATGAGTTCCATCGTGTTCTTCGTCGGCATCCTCATGGCCGTCGCGTGCCTGGAGCACGCCCGCGTCCTCGAGCTGTTGGCCAAATGGCTCGACGCCACGGTCGGTCGTCTCGACATCATCGTCATCCTGCTCGGCCTCTTGAGCGCCATCATCGACAACGTGCCGCTCGTCGCGGCAACGATGGGCATGTACAATCTGACGCAATATCCGCCGGACAGCTTCATCTGGGAGTTCATCGCCTATTGCGCCGGCACTGGCGGCTCGATCCTGATCATCGGCTCGGCCGCGGGCGTTGCCGCCATGGGGCTCGAGAAGATCGAGTTCTTCTGGTACGCCCGCCGCATCGCAGGTCCCGCGCTCGTGGGATATCTGGCCGGAGCGGTGGTATACATCGTACAGTATGCGGCGCTGAATTGATCGGCACGGCCGAGATCCAAATTAACGCCGGGTTAACGTAATTCTTTAGCTCCTTAAGTCACCTCTTAAGGATTTCTTGCCAGAGATAGAGAATGCAGAAGGCCCGCGTCCGGCGTGGGCAGGAATCGTGTTGCTTGATGAGTAACCCCGCTGAAAAGCCCGAGGTTGTGGAGCTTCCGGCCGAGCCGGTGAGCGCTCCATCGGCGAGCAGCCGAAGGGCTGCGGCGCAGCGGGTGCGCGAGGCCCGCGACAAGTTAACATCGACCAGCGGAACCCGGCCGGCCTTCGACGCCGAGATGCTGCGTCAATACGCCCAGACGCGGCTATCGGCTTCCTACGTCGTGATGCTGCTGGTGGTCGCGACCGGCGTGCTGTTCGGGCTGTGGATGCAGCCGATCCCGGCCGCAGCCTGGACCGCGGGCATGCTCTGCATTCACAGCGCCATGATCCGCAGTTGCCGGCGGTTCCTGACCGAGCCCAGCTCTCCAGCCGCGACGCGGGCATGGCGGACGCGCTTCGTCGTGCTCGACCTGCTCTATGGCCTGTGCTGGATGGCGATCCTGATCCATCCCGTGCTCGATATGGTCACGGAAACGCTGATGATGTTCCTGATGCTGCTGGTGATCGCAGTATCGAGCATGCTCGCCGCCAATCTGCCGATCGCCGCCCTTGCCGCCACCGCGCCGGTCGCGGTCGCAATGGCGCTGAGCTTCGCGATGACCGGCTCGCTGGACAATTACGTCCTGGCTGCGCTGGCGCTCGCCGCCGAAGGCTACTTCGTGCTGCTGGCGCATCGCCTGCACTCCTCCACCTTCGCCACGCTGGAAGCACGCGCCGAAAAGGACGCGCTGATCGGCGAGCTCGAACAGGCCAAGGCGATCTCGGACGAAGCGCGCCATCGCGCCGAATCCGCCAACGTCGCCAAGTCGCGCTTCCTCGCGCAGATGAGCCACGAGCTGCGCACGCCGCTGAATGCCATCCTTGGTTTCTCCGAGGTGATGAAGAGCGAGATTTTCGGCGCGCATGCGGTACCGGTCTACAAGGAGTACTCGGCGGACATCCACAATTCGGGCGTGCACCTGCTCAACCTCATCAACGAGATCCTAGATCTGTCGCGGATCGAGGCCGGCCGCTACGAGCTGAACGAGGAAGCGGTGTCACTGGTCGGCATCGTCGCCGACTGCCATCATCTGATGAAGCTGCGTGCCTCGAGCCGCGGCATCACCATCCACGAAGTGTTCGAGCAGGCCATGCCGCGGCTCTGGGCCGACGAGCGCGCGATCCGCCAGGTCGTGCTCAATCTGCTGTCCAACTCGATCAAGTTCACCCCGCAGGGCGGCGAGATCTGGCTCAAGGCCGGCTGGACCGCTTCGGGTGGACAATATCTCTCGGTGAAGGATTCCGGCTCCGGCATTCCCGAGGACGAGATCCCGGTCGTGCTCGCCTCGTTCGGCCAGGGCTCCAACTCGATCAAGTCGGCCGAACAGGGCGCCGGTCTCGGTCTGCCGATCGCCAAGAATCTGATCGACCTGCATGGCGGCACGTTCACGCTGAAATCCAAGCTGCGCATCGGCACCGAGGTGATCGTCACCTTCCCGCCGGAGCGCGTCATGAGCGCGCTTGCACCGCTGTCGGATGATTCTCCGCCGCTCCAGCCGGAGAGTTCCGTACTGCCCGACGAGAAGCGCCGGCCGCGCCACAAGCCGATCATGAGCGCAGGCACGGGCTCGTAACCAGATGCTTGCAGACATGCCCGACAATCCCCCACTATGTCCGAATGAGCAAAGAAACGCCGTGCGTCGCAGTCTGCATGATCGATCCCAGGACCAAGCTATGCTTCGGCTGCGGCCGGACCTTGCCCGAGATCGCGCGCTGGCACGCCATGGAAAGCGCGGACCGGCTCGCGGTCATGGCCCTGTTGCCGGCACGCATGACGGAAGCTGGACTTGTGCCGATCGTGGGATCTCTCAAACGCACCTGAGCGGCCTGCGCGCCTCCGGAGGCGCGCAATGATCCGCTTCCTGCTCGTTCTCGTCATGCTCGCCGGCACGGCAGGTGCGGTCGTCGCCTATGGTGATCCCGATCAGATCGCGCGCGCCAGCCACAAGGTCTCGCACATTTTTCGCGCGCAGACGGCGACGCCCGCCCCCGCCGTGCAGATCCCACGCGGCCAGGGCGGCGAATTTGCGCTGCGTGCGAAGATCAACGGTGTCGCAGCGCCGATGGTGATCGATACCGGTGCGACGTCGGTCGTGCTGACCTGGGAAACCGCGAAAGCAATCGGGCTGCCGCTCGAGATGCTCGAATACGACGTCGATCTCGAAACCGCCGGTGGTCATACCAAGGCAGCTCGCCTCACGCTGGAGCGCCTCTCCGTCGGCCATCTGGTTGAAAAATCGGTGCCGGCCCTCGTCGTCCAGCGCGGGCAGATGAAGACCAATCTGCTCGGCATGAGCTTCCTCGACCGCCTGGAAAGCTGGGGCGTCCGCGCCGACAAGCTGATGCTCACGGGCTATCCCGAGCTTCAGAGCGGCCACCGCCGCTCGCGCACGGCGATCGACTAAAGCGCGATGCGATCAGGATGGATCGCCATCGGGCTTCAGGTTGTTATTTAAGCATGATCTTTTCGGAAAACCGCTGCGCACTTTTCCGGATCATGCTTAGCCGACTTACGCCGCCTCGGCCGGCACGCGTGCACCGACGCGCGCGATCGCATCGCGCAGCACTTCGAGGCCGGCGCCCGGCTTCACGCCCTGCTCTGCGAGATGGCGACGGAAG
>NZ_JALBHA010000404.1:0-6108 GCF_023006445.1 Bradyrhizobium sp. SHOUNA76 | reverse complement strand
AGCACGCGCCCGGCATCGCTGAGCCGCGCGCGGCCCGCCACCCGCTCGAACAGGGGCACGCCGAGCTCCTGCTCCAGCAGCGCGATACGGCGCGAAATCGCCGGCTGCGAGCGGTGCAGGAATTTCGCGGCATTCGAGATCCCGCCCTTGCGATGAACGGTCAGAAAGGTGTCAAGGGCGTCACTGTCCATTGCGACCTCATGCAAAAAACTGATGTTGCTTGCAAGAATAACAAATTTGGCGGATGGCGAAAATGCTCCTAAGGCTGCATGGACGCACAATACGGAGACGAGCCATGACGAGCCAATTCGACAAGGCGATAGCGTTTCGCACGCTGCACGAGCGGCGTGGCGCCTTCGTCATTCCCAATCCATGGGATGCAGGTACGGCCAAGCTGCTTGCTGCAATGGGATTCGAGGCCCTCGCAACCACGAGCCTCGGGGTGGCCAACATGCTCGGCAACAGCGGCGTCAGTCTCGATGTCATCCTCTCCAACGCGCGCGCGATCGTCGATGCCACCGACCTTCCGGTCAGCGTCGATCTCGAAAATTGCGGGGCCGATGAGCCGAAACGTGCGGCCGAAGCTATACGACGGGCCGCGGAAGCTGGCGCCGTCGGCGGCTCGATCGAGGATTTCAGCGGCGACCGCGATCGCCCCATCTACGACTTTTCTCACGCCGTCGAGCGCGTCCAGGCCGCCGTCGAAGTGGCGCGCGCGCTGCCAATTCCGTTCACGCTGACGGCGCGGGCCGAGAACCTCCTGCACGGCCGCAAGGACATCGACGACACAATTCGCCGCCTGCAGGCCTTCGAAGCCGCGGGCGCCGACGTCCTGTATTCGCCCGGCCTGTACGACCTCGCCACGATCAGGACTGTCGTCTCCTCGCTCAGCAAGCCGTTCAACCACGTGATGGGCTTTGCTGACCCAACGTTGACAGTCGGGCAATTATCCGCCGCCGGCGTCAAGCGCATCAGCGTCGGCGGGGCCATGTCGCGCTACGCGCTCGCCGCGTTCCTGAACTGCGCGCACGAGATGAAGGACAAGGGATCCTTCACCTTTGTTCGCGACATGGCTCCGGTCGGCGAGCTGCGCGAGGCCTTCGCGTCGATCACTCCTCCTTGAAGCCGTATTCCGCCACGTTGCCGCTGGCGCCGTAATATTTGTACGGCAGGAACTTGCCGCTCATGGTGATCTTGACGCGGTCGCCCTTCGGGTTGGCGACGCGCTCCATTGCCATGTCGAAGTCGATCGCCGACATGATGCCGTCGCCGAACTCCTCCTCGATCAGCGCCTTCCAGGCCGGACCGTTCACCATCACCATCTCGTAAAAGCGGTAGATCAACGGATCGGTCGGCGGCATCGGCGTGCCGGTGCCGCGCATCGGCACCTCGTTGAGCATCGCAACTTCCGCCTTCGACAGGCCGAACAGCTCGCCGGCATTGGCCGCCTGCGGCTTCGTCAGCTTCATCTGGCCGAGTATGGCGCCAACGATCAGCACTTCGGAATAGCCGCCGATCTTGTCGCAGATGTGCTTCCAGCTCCATCCCTTCTCGCGCTTGATGTCGAGCAGCTTTTCGGTGAGGTCTTCGCGTTTCATGTCAGTGGCTCCTTGGTTAGGCATTGTGTCGGGCCTGCCGCTTTGGGAGGCATGAAACGTGCCAAAAAATGAGGCTAGCGCTTCACACCGGCCCCTTCGCGCGGCAATCCCTCGATAAATCCCCCGATTGCCTCGAGCACCGGCCGCTGATCGCCTGCGAAGAACCAGTGATCGTTGCCGTCAAGCTCGACGAACTCTGCGCCGCTGATCCGGCTCGCCACATCGCGACCGGCCGCGATGCGTACGGCCTGGTCGCCGCGCCGGTGCAGCACCAGCGTCGGCATAGTGATTTCAGGCAAGAGGTGCCGCACGTCGGCGTCGCGAAACGCCTCGAGCACGGCCGAGATACCGCCGGGACTGGAGGCTGCACGCAACAGCCCCGCCCACCAGGCGCGCGTCTGGGGATCGCCAGCAAGGCTCGGTGCAAAGGTTTCGATCCCGACTGGCCCACCCCATTGCGCGATCAGATGCTTGCTCCAGGCATCATACTGGCTGGCGCGCAGCGCGTGCGGATAGTCCTGCGACCAGGAGCCCTTGGCCAGCGCGCCGAACAGGATGAGCCCGGCCACGCGGCGGGGCTCGTCGACCGCGAACTTGATGCAGGCCGGCCCGCATTCGGACGCGCCGAACAGCACGATGCGGCGCGAGTCCACCGCCCGCAGCACGGTGCCGATATCCTCCGCGGTGACATCGATGCCAGGGGCCGATCCGACCCGGTCGGACAGTCCGATCCCGCGACGATCGAACACGATGAGGCGTCCGAGCTGCATCAATGACGCCAGGAATGTCCGGCTCGCAGGGTTCTCCCAGGCGCGCTCCACATGCGACACGAAGCCGGGCATCACCAGAATATCGAGCGGGCCGCTTCCGTAGGTCTGATAGGCCAGATGCACCCCGGCGCCTTTCACATAGCGCGTCACCGGGGCGGCATGAGGCGCCGCCGCGGGACTCATCAGCGCCTCGGTCTCGGCTTCCGGCGCAACCCCTAGCTCGTCGCGCAGCCGCTGCGTCAGGGCTGCGTGATGGCGCTCTGCCGCGCTTCGATCGCCGGCGAGCAGAAGACTGCGGATCAGATGCCGGCCATACACTTCGCTCAATGAATCGAGCTCAACCAGGCGTCCCGCATGCACAGTCGCGGCGAAATGATCGCCGGCGGCGTTCTTGTCCTGCACCAGACGCTCCAGTGCATGCATGAGCCGTCCCCGCAACGCCTCCCGGCGAAAGAAGGACCAATCGTCGAATTCGGGACAGTCGTCCAGAGCGAAGCCCGCAAGGAAGTCGCCCCGATAGATCAGACAGGCCTCTTCAAAGGCACCGCGATCGCAGGCGCTCTCGAACAAATGCGTATCGATCTTCAGCTCGACCGCCGGAGACCATCGGACGCTCGTACGGTCGGTCTCGAAAACCGACTGCCCGAGCGTGAGCTCGATGCGGTGCAGCAGGCGCCGCAATCGCGCAAGGCCGGTCTCGCGGGCAGCCTCGGGCCACAGCAGCGCAACAAGGACGTCGCGCGCGACGGCGCCCTTGGTCTCCGCGAGATAGATCAGCAGAGCAAGACCTTTGCGTAGGTTCAACTTGATCGGGCGGCCGTCAGCATGGACCTCCGGGAACCCGAATGTCTCCAGCGAGAAAGCCGTCATGAAATCCTCTCTCGCCTTGGGACGTCACCAGGGGACGCACAGGGGACGGCGCCGCGGTAGCCATCGGCCCAGATCGAGCTCGCTCGCCGGCGACCACCTCAAGCTTTGCATGCGGCACCGCCGGATCAGGCACAATAGGAAAAACCATGTTTTCGCGCTTCGCAATCCTGCTCTACGCAATCGTGAGCTATGCCGTATTCACGGCGTCATTTCTCTATGCGCTCGGTTTCGTCGGCAATTATGTCGTACCCAAGTCAATCGATCGGTCCCTCGACGTCGGCAGCCCTTCGACTGTGACCGAGGCCATCGTCGTCAACTTGCTGCTGATGAGCCTGTTTGCCATCCAGCATAGCGTCATGGCGCGCCCGGGCTTCAAACGCTGGTGGACCAAGGTTCTTCCCGTGGCCTGCGAGCGCAGCACCTACGTGCTGCTCTCCAGCCTGATCCTCCTGCTGTTGTTCTGGCAGTGGCGTCCGATCCCGATACCGATTTGGCAGACCAGCGGAATCGTGGCCTGGTTGCTGACCGGCGTCCATTGGCTCGGCTGGCTGATCGCCTTCGCCTCGACCCACATGATCGATCATTTCGACCTGTTCGGCCTGCGCCAAGCCTTCTCGGCGCTGCGCGGGACCGAGCTGCCCGGTCAATCCTTCAAGGCGCCGCTGCTCTACAGAATCGTGCGGCATCCGATCATGCTGGGCTTCTTGCTCGCGTTCTGGGCTACGCCCGAGATGACCGGCGGCCACTTGCTGTTCGCGATCGCGAACACAGCCTACATTCTGGTCGCGCTCCAGTTCGAGGAGAGGGATCTGATCGCGGAGTTCGGCGCGACCTATCAGCAGTATCGCCGGCGCGTTCCCATGCTGGTGCCCAGGATTTTCAGATCCCGCCGGACCGAAGATCGCCAGCCGCCTCGGCCTGTTGGAGCGCCTCGATGAACGCCATGCCCCCTATCCCCCGAATGTCCGCGGAAGCCGCCACATTCGCCGATACGCTCGATGGGCTTGACGTCGGCCTGTATCTCGTTGACGCGGACGCGCGTCTCATTCATGCCAATACTGCCGGGCAAGCCATTGTCGATGCGCGCGATATCCTGCTCGAAACCCGCGGGCACCTCGCGGCTTGCGACGTAACGGTCAACCGGACACTGCAACATTTTTTCGCCGCGGCCGGGCGGGAAAACGCGATCCTCGGCGCCAACGGAATTGCAGTGCCGATGATCGACCGGCATGGGCAGCGCCACGTCGCCCATGCCATGCCGTTGATCTCCGGCACGCGCCGGCGTGCGGGTGTGGCCTACAGCGCCGTGGCAGCATTGTTCGTTCGCAGGGCGGCGTTGACGATACCGCCTCGTTCCGAAGTGATCGGCAAAGCCTTCAGACTGACGCCCGCCGAGTTGCGCGTGATGCTCGCGATCGTGGAGCTCGGCGGCGTTCCCGAGGTGGCGGCGGCGCTCGGCGTCGCCAGTACAACGGTCAAGACGCATGTCCGTCGCCTGTTCGAAAAGACCGGTGCGGCGCGCCAGGCCGATTTCGTCAAGCTCGTCGCGGGATATGCGACGCCATTGAGAGAACATACCGAATATAGACAATCCGTTGGAGCGCGGCGATGAAAGCAATTCTGTGCCATTCCTTCACTGGACCGGGCGATTTACGCCTTGATGAGATCGATGCGCCCAAACCTGCCGTCGATGAGATCCTCATCGACGTGCATGCCGCCTCGGTGAGCTTCATGGACCAGCTGCTGGTCTCGGGCCTCTATCAGATGCGGCCGCAGATACCCTTCGTGCCCGGCACGGAAGCAGCCGGTGTCGTCGTCGCGGTCGGCGACAAGGTCACAAGGTTCGCGCCCGGCGACCGCGTGGCCTGCAGCAGCTGGACCGGCGGCTACGCCGAACGGATGATTGCCAAGGAATCGAAGAGTGTGCGCCTGCCGGATGGTGTCGCGTTCGAAGCGGCGGCAACGGTGCTGCACAATTACGGCACGGCCTATTATGCCCTGGTCGGGCGGGCACGAGCCGAGCGCGGCGAAACGCTGTTTGTCACTGGTGCGGCCGGCGGGGTCGGACTTGCCGCCGTCGACCTGGGCCGCCATCTTGGCCTGCGCGTCGTCGCCGGTGTCGGCTCCGACGACAAGGCGGCCCTGATCCGCGACTACGGCGCCAGCGAGGTCATCAACTATCGCAGCGAGGATCTGCGCGACCGGATCAAGGCGATGACCGGCGGCGACGGCATCGATATCGGCTTCGACAATGTCGGCGGCGCGATCTTCGAGCAGATGGCCCGGCTGATGGCATGGGGCGGACGGCTGATGCCGATCGGTTTCACCGGCGGCGAGATTCCGTCCCTCCCGATGAACCTGCCGCTGCTGAAGAACTATTCCATCGTCGGCGTGTTTGCCGGTGCCTGGGCGGAGAAATTCCCGCACGAAGGCGCGGGCATGAATGACACGTTGATGCAGTTGCTGGCCGACGGACAAATTCGCCCGCATATCGATCGTATCCTCCCCTTGGAGGAGGTCGGGGACGCCATGCGCGCCGTGGCCAGCCGGACGGTTCAGGGGCGAATTGTGCTCAAGATCAGGTAGAGTGCGCCAAAGACGAAGAGAGAACCGATGACACCGATCATCATCGACAAGCGCTATTGCGGTCCTCCGAACTCCGGCAACGGCGGTTACGTCTGCGGCCGGCTCGCCCGCCACATTCCCGGCGGCGCGGAAATAACGCTGCGCGCCCCGCCGCCGCTGGACACGCCGCTCGATGCGATCGCGATCGGCATGCTGATCGACGCGCTGGTCGTCGTGGTCGAGAACATCGTCGGCAATCTCAGCAAGCACGAACCGGGCAAGGCCACCCCGCTGATCCACCTGGT
>NZ_JALBHA010000403.1:0-6129 GCF_023006445.1 Bradyrhizobium sp. SHOUNA76 | reverse complement strand
AGGGCGAAGGCCGCCGTCGCGCACAGGACCAGCGTGGACACCGCGCCGGCGACGCCGCGCGCGAGATGGGTTCGCGTCAGATGCCTGGTCATGATCTTGCTCCATGCTCTCATGGAAATGGCGGGCGGTGCGGCTTGGTTCCTCGCACACACCAATCGTCGCGTCCGCAGGATGGGTAGAGCCCTTGCGAAACCCATCACCTACCTTCCCTCGACAGGCGCGATGGGTTTCGCTTCGCTCGACCCATCCTGCGCGCGCGAGCGCCGGCTACTTCCGCAGCAGCTCGCTCAAGGCCGCCGTCGCCTCGGCGCAGCGGATGTCGTCGATCTCGCGCGACAGGCTGAGCGCGCTCGCTCTCAGCTCTTCGAGCGTCCAGCTATCCGGATGCTGGTTTTCGAGCTGACCGAGGCGCTTGTTCAGATCGTCCAGTTTCGATTGGAGCTGCCCGATGCTGGCGTCCCCATTCACTTTCCAAACGCGTTGTGCGCGCATCGTCGTTCCCCTGATCGTCTCACGGCCTTGTGAGAGCGGTTCGTGGCCGGAATGGGAGTTTGTTTTGTCCGGCTTCAGACGGTGGGGAACCGTTGCATATTCGCAACTAAGTTCCGGATCTTTCGCGCGCGGTCGCGCCAGCCCACATGATGTTACCCACAGGCACGGAATTTGATTGTGTCTCGTCATGACGATGGGCGAACCGGCCTGTGCGCGCGGTGCGCCGCTCGATAGGCTCACGCCCGACGCATACATGAAGGAATGACGCGTGGCGAGATTTGTGACTGTCGCAGCCGGCCAGCTTGGCCCGATCGCGAGGACCGCGACCAGGACCGAGGTGGTGGCCCGGCTGATGGCCTTGATGCGCGAGGCGAAGGCTTGCGGCTGCGACCTGATCGTCTATCCCGAGCTCGCGCTGACGACGTTTTTTCCGCGCTGGTATTTTGAGGATCAGGCCGAGATCGACAGCTTCTTCGAGCGCGAGATGCCGGGCGCCGAGACGCAAGCGCTGTTCGATCTGGCGCGCGAGCTCGGGATCGGCTTTTGCCTCGGCTATGCCGAGCTGACGGTCGAGGCCGGAATTGTCAGGCGCTACAACACGTCCATTCTCGTCGACCAAAGCGGCACGATCACCTTGAAGTATCGCAAGGTCCATCTGCCCGGCCATGCCGAGCACGAGCCGTGGCGCAAATTTCAGCATCTGGAAAAGCGCTATTTCGAGCCCGGCAGCGGCTTCGATGTCGCCAGCGCCTTCGGCGGCGTGATGGGCATGGCGATCTGCAATGACCGCCGCTGGAGCGAGACCTATCGGGTGATGGGCCTGCAGGGCGTCGAGATGGTGATGATCGGCTACAACACGCCGGTGCACAATCCGCCCGCACCCGAGCATGACGATCTCTCGCTATTCCATAACCATCTGGTGATGCAGGCCGGCGCCTATCAGAACGGCACTTTCGTGGTCGGCGTCGCCAAGGCCGGCCTCGAGGAAGGCGTCGACCACATCGGCGGCAGCTGCATCATCGCGCCCTCCGGCGAGATCATCGCGCGATGCGCGACCAAGGGCGACGAGATCGCGCTGGCGCGTTGCGACCTCGATCTCTGCAATTCCTACAAGCGCACCACCTTCAATTTCGACGTCCACCGCCAGCCCCAGACCTATGGGCTGATCGTGGAGCGGAAGGGGGTGACGACAATGGCGGACGGGGCGGCGGTAAAGAGGGAGTGAGGCTCTCATCCGGCTACGGCTCCATCACCGTCACCCTGAGGCGCTCGCCTCTTCGGCGAGCCTCGAAGGGCGACGGCCCGGCTGCATCGGGGCCGTTCATCCTTCGCGAGGCTCCCCATGGGACGCGTTGCGTCCCATGGGGAGCTCCTCAGGATGACGGGACGGGCGTCGCTCTGTGTCGCCTCTCTGTCAATCCACCCGCGCAAAAATATTCCACTTTACCGAAATTCGGTTTTGTCGTATGTGTCGCTCATCCCGGCTCACCAAGAGGGGCGATCTTGTGTCGTCACGCATCGCGAGCCGGGCTTGCGGTGGACGCGGCAGCGTCGGCACGAGAGGCGCGGGCAGGGCGGGTAGTCCCTGTGAGCCCTCGGCTTCGTGCAGACGAGCGGCGCTGCTAGGTTCGTCTCGCCTGTAAGTTTCCGGCTTTGTCGACAGGGCTGGAAAAACTGCGGCGAAATGGCGGGCCGTGCGTACGGCAAAACCGTGTGGTCCTGGCCGTCGTTGCCACGGTCAAGCTCTTGCGGAGATGCGAGCGAGCCCAACCGGGCAGACTGCATCATCCAATTCGCGGGGCGAGGGAGGCCAAAGGAAAGTTCGGCTCCCGGGAGATCACGGCATAAGCCGTCCGACCATCGCGCAGGGAAGGCCGAGTGTTCGGCACCACCTGTATGCTGCTGTGCGGTCTTCTTGCGCTACATTTCGCGCAGCAGACCGCGGGTGCGAGCTGGCACCCGGCCTTCCCTGTGCCCTCTTGGATTTGAGGGTGGCGAGATGAAGCAAAGCTCGGGCGAATTAAGTCGCGAGGCTGCGAAGGCGTGTCTGCGATTCGATCTGCCTGCCACAAACCCGATCTCGTAGCGTGGGCAAAGCGCAGCGTGCCCACGCATCTATCGCCGCATCTGAAAGGTCGTGGGCACGGCGCTATGCGCCTTTGCCCACCCTACGGCATCGCAGCCGGGATGTGGACTGGAGTATCGCGATGCCGCCTCATCCTCCGTCATTGCGAGGAGCCCTTGCAACGAAGCAATCCAGAATATCTCCGCGGAAAGACTCTGGATTGCTTCCTCCTTCGCCGAGGCTTCGGCGGACAAGTCGCTTCGCTCGCAATGACGATGTGGAGAGGGTGCGCGCTTCACTCCGCTCTCGTGCCCCGGACGCAGCGCATCGTCCCCCCGGCGATGCGAAGCATCGTCCGGTGCAGCGGTGCGCTGCAGAGCCGGGGCCCATCTCGCCGCATCGTGCCGTGTCGCCTTCCGGGTCCCGGCTCTGCGCCGCAACGCGCTATGCGCGTTGCAGCTTGTCCGGGACAAGAGCATGCCAGCTAGTGTCCCTGTCTCCGCAATTGTGCGATGCGGTTCGTTTACCAATCCCCTGGGGATGCGATTTCCATCTCGCGGTTTGCTTGCAGTTGTAGTACTTTCGTCTCAAGCGGGCCCGGTTAACGGGCGGCAGGGGGAGGCTGATGAGGCGTGCGGGGCTGTTTGGCGTACCGCGGGTACGGCCATGGTCGTGGCAGGCGTTTCTGCTCGGATGCGTCGTTGTCGCCGTGTCGGCTGTGCTTCAGGGCATCTGCGTCGCGCTCGGCGCAAAGCTCTATTTTGCAGCGTTCCTGCCCGGCCTGTTCGTGCTCGGCATCGTCGCGGGCACGCCGGCGGCGGGGGTTGCCGCGTTGTTCACCATCCCACTGGTGTGGTGGGCGTTCATTCCGCCCTTTTTCGAGTTCAACGCCCTGTCCAACGCAAATACCGATTCCATCAACCTGTTCTGCCTGCTCGCCGTGCTGCTGATCGGCCTTGCCGATCTCTGCCGCGAGACGATGCGGATGATCAGCCGCGGTGGGCTGAAGCCCCCGGGCGAGGGCGCGGCAACGAATCCGCAATAAATCGCTCTCGAAATCGTCCCGGTGTGACGCTGCGCGTTGCGTGCGCGCAACAGTCCGGCAACCATCCGCGAGCTTGTCGTGCGCCGCTAACTTTTCGAAAAAGATTTGGCCGCAATTTCTCCCGCGGGAATGACGAGGGAGTTTTCGGACATGAACGGCCAAATCAATGGTCACGCCATCCTGGAGAACGTGCGCCGCTACCGCGGCATCGCATCGCTCTATCGCCAGACGGCTGCATTCCGCCCGGGCCAGAGCTGGTCGCTGCTGGAGCAGGCGCAGGATTGGGAAGCGCGGGCGCTGTCGGAGCTGGAAACCTATTTCGCGTTGCGCGCGGATTACACGGCTCCGATCGCCGCCTGATCGTTAACCATGGCTCACGGTATGATCGTGAGATCGGGCGCGGGCACCACGAATTGTCCGCCCCAGGCCCGAACCTCCGCCAGCTGGGCGATGATCTCGTCCTTGAGATTCCAGGGCAGGATGAAGACGTAATCGGGTCTGCCCGCGATCAGGGCGGCGGGATCGCGGATCGGCAGATGCGTTCCCGGAAGCAGCAGGCCCTGCTTGTGCGGATTGCGGTCCACGGTGAAGGCAATCAGCTCGCGCGTGATGCCGCAATAATTGAGCAGCGTGTTGCCCTTCGCGGGCGCGCCATAGGCCAGCACCGACTTGCCCGCGCGCCGCGCCGCGATGAGAAAGTCGCGGATCGTCTCGCGCTTGGCCGCCACCTTCGCCTGAAAATCACTGTAGGTCGCGGGCCGGTCGAGCCTTGCGACGGCCTCACGCTGACGCAATCTCTCGAGCGCGGGCGAGGGGCTGTGAGGCGCAGCTTCGGTGCAAACGTGCAGACGCAGCGAGCCGCCATGGGTCGGCAATTCATCCACATCGAAAACGCGCAAGGCATGCGCGCGAAAAACCGTCTCGAGGGTCGCGAGCGAGAAGTACGACAGATGCTCGTGATAGATCGTGTCGAACTGGATGCCTTCGATCAGGTGCAGCAGATGCGGAAGCTCCAGCGTCGCGCGGCCGGTGTCGGGCAGGAGAATGCGCAGCCCCGCGACGAAATCGTTGATATCAGGGACGTGCGGCAGCACGTTGTTGGCAACGATCAGCTCGGGCCTGTGGCCTTCGTCGCGCAGCGCGGTCGCGGCATCGCGGCCGAAATAGCTGGTCCGGGTCGGGATGCCCTTGGCGATGGCGGCCGCTGCAGGGCCGCTGGCCGGCTCAATCCCGAGCGCGCGGATGCCGGCGCGCTGAAAATACTGCAGCAGATATCCGTCATTGCTGGCGATCTCGATCACCTCGGACGCCGTACCGAGCTTGGCGCGGGCGATCATGTCTGCGGCATAGCGCTCCGCATGACGCAGCCAGCTTTCGGAATAGGACGAATAGTAGAGATACTGGTCGAAGATGTTGGCCGCAGGCGCGAATTGCGGAAGCTGCACCAGCCCGCAGGCGCGACAGCCGCGGGCGTGCAACGGATGGGCCGGTTCGGTCGCGTCAGCCTGCTCCGGCGGCACGAAGGAATTCGCCAGAGGCGACAGGCCGAGATCGACGAAGGTCTCGTCGAGCTCCCGCGCGCAAAAGCGGCATCGATGCCTGTCCATGAATGGATCGTCCCGTTGTGCCGTCGTGCCGCGGCTGTTAGTGAATTCTCACAAGCCACGGAAATTCCGCCAACGTTGCGCATGATGCAACCCAAAAGGCGTTTCGGTGAACGGATGTTCGCAACGGCGGCGTGCGCAGCATTGCGGTGCGGGGGCCTGAGATGAAGTTCACTCCATTGGCTCTGGCAGGCGTGGTCGAAATCGGCATCGAACCGGAGATCGACGCGCGCGGATTCTTCGCCCGGCTGTTCGACACCGAGGCGTTCGCGGCGCAGGGCCTGCCGACGCATTTCGCGCAACACAGCCTGTCCCGCAACGAACGCGCCGGCACCCTGCGGGGCCTGCACTACCAGGCCGGCCGGCCGGAGGCCAAGCTGGTGCGGTGCGTTGCCGGCCGCGCCTTCGACGTGATCGTCGATTTGCGCCGGTCGCTGCCGAGCTATGGACAATGGTGTTCGGTCGAGCTCGCCGCCGACCGCGGCAATGCCGTGTTCATCCCCGCCGGATGCGCGCACGGCTTCCAGACGCTCGTCGAGGCGACCGAGCTGATGTATTGCATCGATGTGCCCTATGACGCGCAAGGCGCCTCCGGCATTCGCTGGGACGATCCGTCGCTGGCGATCGCCTGGCCGCTGCCTGATCCGATCCTGTCCGCGCGCGACCGCGCGCTGCCGCATCTCGCATGAAACGGGTCCTGGTCACGGGCGCGTCAGGATTCCTCGGCCGTGCGCTGTTGCCCGCGCTGGTCGGTCGGGGCTTCGAGGTCCATGGCATCGCGCGCTCAGCTCAAGCGGCGGTGGCCGGTGTGACGTGGCACGCGGCTGATCTGCTGACCGAAGCCGGCCGCAGGCTCGCGCTCTCTGCGGCGCGTCCGACGCACCTGGTTCATCTCGCCTGGGAAGCCCGGCCGGGCCGCTACC
>NZ_JALBHA010000402.1:0-6154 GCF_023006445.1 Bradyrhizobium sp. SHOUNA76 | reverse complement strand
CCTGCAGCTCCGCCGTCGCCGACCCCGTTCCGCGCCGCGCAGCCTGCCGCTGGCGGGCAGGGCGGCGAAGAGAAGGATCCGGGCGAATCCGCCGCCGAAGCCGACATGGACGAGGACGACGAGTTCGAGAACCAGATGTCGCTGGCGGCGATCGAGGCCGAGCTCAAGCCGAAGGTCGTCGAGATCTTCGACAAGATCGCCGAGAGCTACAAGAAGCTGCGCAAGCTGCAAGAGCAGGACATCCAGAACCAGCTCGAGAGCACCTCGCATGGTCCCTCGCTGTCGCCGCACCAGGAGCGCAAGTACCGCAAGCTCAAGGACGAGATCATCGTCGAGGTGAAGTCGCTGCGCCTCAACCAGGCGCGTATCGATAGCCTCGTCGAGCAGCTCTACGACATCAACAAGCGCCTCGTCTCGCACGAGGGCCGCCTGATGCGCCTCGCCGACAGCCACGGTGTCGCGCGCGAAGACTTCTTGCGCAACTACACGGGTTCTGAGTTGGACCCGCGCTGGCTCAATCGTGTCTCGAAGCTGTCGGCCAAGGGCTGGAAGAACTTCGTCCACCACGAGAAGGACCGCATCAAGGACCTCCGCCACGAGGTGCATCAGCTCGCCGCGCTGACCGGCCTCGAGATCGTCGAGTTCCGCAAGATCGTGCACTCCGTGCAGAAGGGCGAGCGCGAAGCGCGCCAGGCCAAGAAGGAGATGGTGGAAGCCAACCTTCGTCTCGTGATCTCGATCGCCAAGAAGTACACCAATCGCGGCCTGCAGTTCCTCGACCTGATCCAGGAAGGCAACATCGGCCTGATGAAGGCGGTCGACAAGTTCGAGTATCGCCGCGGCTACAAGTTCTCGACCTACGCCACGTGGTGGATCCGGCAGGCGATCACCCGCTCGATCGCGGACCAGGCCCGCACCATCCGCATCCCCGTGCACATGATCGAGACGATCAACAAGATCGTGCGCACCTCGCGCCAGATGCTCAACGAGATCGGCCGCGAGCCGACCCCGGAAGAGCTCGCCGAAAAGCTCGGCATGCCGCTCGAGAAGGTCCGCAAGGTCCTCAAGATCGCCAAGGAGCCGCTGTCGCTCGAAACCCCCGTCGGTGACGAAGAGGATTCACACCTCGGCGATTTCATCGAGGACAAGAACGCGATCCTGCCGATCGACGCCGCGATCCAGTCCAACCTGCGCGAGACCACGACGCGCGTGCTGGCGTCACTCACCCCGCGCGAAGAACGCGTGCTCCGCATGCGCTTCGGCATTGGCATGAACACCGACCACACGCTGGAAGAAGTGGGCCAGCAGTTCAGCGTGACGAGAGAGCGTATTCGTCAGATCGAGGCCAAGGCGCTAAGGAAGCTGAAGCATCCGTCGAGGAGCCGGAAGCTGCGGAGCTTCTTGGATAACTGATTTAGAGTCGTTGTATCCGGGGCTGGCTTTGGTCCCTCAAGCAGTGAACGGCGGGCGAGAGCTCGCCGTTTTTGTATTGTTTCAGTGGTTGTCCGCGCATCCATCCAAATGAGAACTGCGGGCCGCAGCCCCGCCGTTCTTGCTTCTGCCGAGGCCGACGCCGACCTACTTCTTCTTCACCCCGACCCGCTCGATCCGCTTGATCTCCAGCGCCGGCCGGCCGCTCTTTTCCGCGATCTCGCGGTCCTGCTCCATGATGAAGGCGCGGGCGGGTTCATCGCCATCGAGGCCGCCGAGCAGCTCTGAGGGCACGCGGCGGTTGGAGCGTTGGGAATCGTCTTCATAAAAGACATTAAAGAAGGCGAATTCGCCTTTGGGATTGGTTCCGGGTTTCTTGGCCATGGCGGCTTGTCGTCGATAAGCAGGCCGCAGTCAAATGTCTTTAGGGCCCGCCGTAGGTCGGCTCCTCGGGAAGAAGCGCTAGGGTTTGCTCACCGTCGGCGGATTGAAGCCGGCGCGACGCGCTTGACCTGAGGTTGATCTTGGAGGAGCATGAAGCTTTCAATTGCTTCGCTGCATTTCGCGGCGCGCGCCTCCGCGACGCCGATCAATTGCCCTGACGCCGTGTGTTCAACGAAAGCATTTTGGGGGGACGACGATGACCATCCTGGAATCCGTTGCGGACAGTCAGGCCAAATGGTCGACCACCGCGAACGCGATGAAGTCGACAATCGATCGCGCGCGCTGGTCCGTCTTTGCATTGTCTTCGCTGGGCGCGGTATTGGCGGCAGTGGCGAGCCAGCTGCCGGAAGGAATTGCCAATCCCCGCACCTTTGTCGCGATCACGGCTGCGATATGCCTCGCATTCGCGACCCTCTTCACGCAGCGCCTGCTCGGTCCCGAGCGTATCGCCGCCTGGGTTCGCTCCCGCGCCATCTCGGAACGCTTGAAGCGCGAGGCCTACCGCTACGCGACGAAAGCTGCGCCCTACGACGATCCGGCCAAGGCGGACGACGTTCTCCGTACCGAGCTGCAGAAGATCGATGAAGACGCCAAGGAATTGCTCGAGCAGCAGATCCCGGCCAAGGACCAGGGATCATCGCCGCGCGTTTTTCTCGGGCTCGACGAATATCTGGCGAAGCGGGCCGGCAAGCAGATCGCGTTCTATGAGGACCGCGCCAAGACGTACCAATCGACGGCTCGGTGGCTCAGGTCTCTGGAGCTGGCCTTGGCGGGAGCGGCGACGTTGCTCACGGCCGTTGCCAGCGTTGTTGCCAAGCCCGTCATTCTGGGCGTCCACTTCGATTTCGCCGCGCTGACGGCCGTGCTCACGACGCTCGGCGGCGCCGTGATCGCCCATATCGAGGCGGAGCGTTACAGCTTTCTCGTGGTGACGTATCGCGCAACGGCATTGCAGCTGCAGCGGCGCGTGGACGGCGCGAAAGCACCGTTGTCGGACTTCGTCAACGACTGCGAAAACATCCTGGCGGCGGAGAACGCGTCCTGGATCGCGAAACACGCCAAGTGAGCTCGATGCCCAGCTGCGCAATTCGCGCGGCCCTCAATAAACGGCGGGCCGAGCCCGCCGTTTATTTTTGGTCTTCAGCGTCACCCGGGGCTGGCGGGGTAACAACCTAGAATAGAAGACTATAGAAGACGCCCTGCGATGGCAAGGCAAATCGCGGTGCCGTCGATATCGCAGCGGACGCATCTGATATGCGTTGGTTGCGATGTGGAACCAACGAAGCAATTGTTTGGATCGTCAAACCACTTTGTTCATCTTCGCGGCCTCGCGCTGCAGCGCATGTGGCGCGCGCTATGTCGGAAGCTGCGCGAGCCTGCACGTCTTCCCGCCTGCGTGCAGCCTGTGATCCGATGTGCGCCAAGCGGGTTCCATCGTCGCGGCGCGCATCTCAATGCGCGCGCGTACGCTGCGCCACCTCCTGCGCAGCAAGCCGCGATCCGTGTCCGCCGCCTTTGCCGCCGTCTTCCTTGCGTCCCTGCGCCATGATCGCGCTGCCCATCGCGGCCGAGCCGAACGTGATGAGGAAGGAGGCGAGCAGCAAGACCAGCGCAATGCCGGGTGCGCGGTCGGCGAAGATCAGCTCGCGCAGATGTCCGGGGTTGAGCCAGAGCAGTCCGCCGACGAGCAGCGTCGCGGCACAGGCGCCGATCGCAAGGTTGATGGCAAGCAGGCGGAACAGGGGAATGCGGAGCAGGGCGGGGCGGCTCGGCTTGTTCTCATGGTCGGGCATGGCCGGTTGCCTCGGACTTTGTCGCGCCGGGAACGACGAGGGAAAGGATGTCTGCGGTCATCCCATCTCACGCCGATCGTGCCGCGATATTGACCCGCATCAAACTCCGGTGCGACGTTTCACGGCGCCACCAGCTCCACTCGCCGGTTCAGCGCCCGGCCGGCATCCGTCGTGTTCGGGCCGACCGGCGCCAGCAAGCCGACGCCGGCGGTGCGCAGGCGCGTCGGCACGATCCGAAAGCTCTTCACCAGCTCGGCGGCGACTGCTTCCGCGCGTCGCTTCGACAGATCGAGATTGTATTCATAGGCGCCCTGGCTGTCGGTGTGGCCGACGATGAAGACGCTCAGCTGCGGCTGGCTCGCGAGCAGCTTTGCGATCTGCTCCAGCGTCGGACGGCTTTCCGGTTTCAGCATGGCCTTGTCGGTGTCGAAATAGATGCCGTAGAGCGCGATGTGGCCGGTCTCGCCAAGTCCCTTCGCCATCGCGGCGGCGTCGACCATCTTGTTCGCGATGGCCCCGAGCTCGGCGATGGTGAGCTGTGCTGTGATGTCCTGGTTGTTCTGGCTGACGATGACGCTGGCATAGGTCTCGCGTCCGCCCTCCGCCTTGCGACCCGCAAAATAGCGGTAGTTGAAGCCGTCGATCCACATCTGCGGCACCGGCAGCGTGTCGATGCTCTCGGTGAAGGGAATGGCGCCGCAGGCGTCCGTGTCGCAGGCCAGCAAGGTCTCGAAGCCGGCCTTGGCAAGCTGCGTCTCGAAATTGCGCGACACTTCCAGGATCGAAGGACCGGGATTGGTGCGATAGGCGATCCGGACGATGCGGCCTTCGAGCTGCCGGGCATCGGTCGGCTGGCCGTCCCTGAAGCTTGCTGCCTGCATCCGCGCCGCGTCAAAATCCTTCGCCACATAGCCGGTGATGACGCTGCCGGCGAACCGGCCGATGCCGGGATAGTCGCGCGCGCCCGCGACGTCGCGCGTCTGCGCGGAGGCCGCGATGTTGCTGAAGGAGAGCAAAGCGAGGACAGCGAGCATCCGGGGCGGAAGGAGCATGGTCACCTCGATCGGCTGGGGGCAGGGGCTAGCGCAGTTCATTTGTCGCGCCCAAGCAGCGATTGGTTCTGGCGGGGATTTGCCGCTTTGACGCGAATCCGGTTCCCGGGCATGATCGCGCGCTTTCCGCGCTCATTCCTCAAAGGAAATTCCCGCATGTTGAGACACGCCCTGGCCACCGCCTTCATCGTCTGTTGGGCCGGCGGATCGGCGCAGGCCGCGCGCTGTGGCGGCGACTTCAACAGCTTCGTCGCCACCATGGCCCAGGAAGCGCAAGCGGCCGGCGTCTCGGCGAGCGTGACCAACGCGGCGCTCTCTGGCGTCACTCCCGACGGCGCGGTGCTCGCCTTCGACCGGCGCCAGCGCCACACGTTCAACAAGAGCTTCGAGCAGTACGTCTCGACCCGCGTCGGCCCGGGCCGCATCAATGGTGGCCGCGCGCTCTTGCAGCGCCATGCCGCGCTGCTCTCGCGTATCGAGCAGCAGTTCGGCGTGCCCCGTTATATCCTGGTCGCGATCTGGGGGCTGGAGAGCGATTTCGGCAAGGGTGACATCGGCAAGATGCCGGTGGTCCGCACGCTGGCGACCCTCGCGCATGATTGCCGCCGCACCGACCTGTTCCAGGGCGAGCTGCTCGCCGCGCTCAAGATCGTGCAGCGCGGCGACCTGCCGCTGCGCGACCTCATCGGCGCCTTTGCCGGCGAGATCGGCCAGACCCAGTTCCTGCCGTCGTCCTACATCAAATACGGCGTCGATTTCGACGGCGATGGCCATGTCGATCTCCGCCACAGCGTCCCCGACGTGCTCGCCTCGACCGCGAACTTGCTGCACACCAGCGGCTTCAAGATGGGCCAGCCCTACGGCGAAGGAACAGCCAATTTCGAGGCAATGCGCGAGTGGAACAGGGCGGTGATCTACCGCAAGACGATCGGCTATTTCGCGGACCGGCTGGCGGGGCAATGAGGGGACGTTGAACTCGAAAGGTGCGCAAAGGCGCGAAGCGCCGTGCCCACCACTTTTCCGTTGGCGCAAGAAATCGTGGGCACGCTTCGCTTTGCCCACCCTACGACAGCTAATATCGCTTGTAGGATGGGTAGAGCGAAGCGAAACCCATCGCGCCCCTCCTTGCGGAAACATGATGGGTTTCGCACTCTACCCATCCTACGAATTCACTTCCCCTTCGCCATCCGCTCCAGCTTCCTTTGCAGCGGCGCCCAATAGCTCCCCGGGCGGAAGCGCTGGAGCAGGTCCATGAAGCGGGCATCGTTGCCGATCAGGATGCGCGACTCGTTCTTTTCGATGCCCTTGATGATGCGCAGGGCGGCATCCTTCGGCGTCGTCTGCGCCGCGTTCTCGAACCGCTCGATCGACTGCGCGCGGCGGGCATTGTCGGTGATGCCGGCGCCGGTGCGGGAGTTGCGCGCGATCGCGGTC
>NZ_JALBHA010000401.1:0-6163 GCF_023006445.1 Bradyrhizobium sp. SHOUNA76 | reverse complement strand
AGCGCGACGAGGCGCTCGACCAGCGTCAGCCGCGTGAACAGGAAGCCGATCGCGACCATGCCGAACAGCGCGATCGCCACCAACGCCTTCAAGGTCGCGAGCGCCACCGCACCGTAGAAGCCGAGCTTGGCCGCCATGGGATCGCCGGCCTGGAGCATCAAGGCCGGCGAATAGACGAAGATGAAGGGGATGACGTAGCCGGCGAGCGCGATGCGCATCGCTTCCCAGCCGATCTTGTCCGGGTTCTCCTTGGCGATCGGCGCCGCCGCGAGCGCCGCCAGCGCCACCGGCGGCGAGAGGTCGGCCATGATGCCGTAGTAGAACGCGAACATGTGGCTCGCGATCAGGGGCACCCCTAGCTTGGCCAGCGCCGGCGCGGCGAGCGCGGCGGTGATGATGTAGGTCGGGATGGTCGGGATGCCGGTGCCGAGCAGGATCGACAGCAGCATGGTCATGATCAGCGCCAGGAACAGGCTCTTCTCGCCGAGCCCGATCACCCAGCCGCCGAAGATGGTGCCGACGCCGGTCTGCGACATCATACCGATGATGACGCCGACGATGGCGCAGGCCATGCCGACGGTGATGGCGGATTTGGCGCTCTCGGCCAGCGCATCGCGGCACTCGCGCAGGGCCTTGAACCCGCCGCGGACGAAGGCGGTGATCACGATCAGCCCAACGACGACGCTCGCGACCGGCACGATCTGGAGGCCGTCGCGCGACAGCGCGGCGACGACGAGCGCAAGGCCGATCCAGAAGATGTAGCGGATCACATTCGAGGATGCGCCGGTCGTGATGGCGGTGCCGAGGATCAGCGTCACCGTGAGAGCGAGGCCCATGCTGCCGGCATAGAGCGGCGTAAAACCTTCGAACAGCATGTAGACCAGCGCGGCCAGCGGCAGCACGAGATACCAGCGCGTCACCAGCGCCTTCCAGGCGCTCGGGATCTCCGAGCGCTTCATGCCGACGAGACCGTGCTTGCCGGCTTCCAGATGCACCATCCAGAAAGCGGACGCGAAATAGAGGATCGCTGGAATCGCCGCCGCCTTGACGATCTCCGAATATTGCACGCCCAGCGTCTCGGCCATGATGAAGGCGACCGCGCCCATCACCGGCGGCATGATCTGTCCGCCCATCGAGGCCGTGGCCTCGACGCCGGCCGCGAACGCGCGGCGATAGCCGAACCTGATCATCAGCGGGATCGTGAACTGGCCGACGGTCACGACATTGGCGACGCCCGAGCCGGAGATCGTGCCCATCATGCCCGAGGCGAACACCGCCACTTTCGCAGGTCCCCCGCGGGTGCGGCCGAACAGGCCGAGCGAAACGTCGGTGAACAGCTGGATCATGCCGGCGCGCTCCAGGAACGAGCCAAACAGGATGAACAGGAAGATGTAGGTCGCCGAGACATAGATCGGCACGCCGTAGAAGCCTTCGGTGCCGAACGACAGATGGGTGACGATCTGGTCGAAATCATAGCCGCGATGGTTGAGCGGCGACGGCAGATACTGGCCGAAGAACCAGTAGACGAGGCACGCGCCGCACATCAGCGGCAGCGCCGCGCCCATCAGGCGCCGCGTGCCCTCGAAGATCAAAACCGCCAGCAACGTGCCGACCACGAGATCAAGTCGCGTCGGATCGCCATCGCGCGCGATCAAATCGGCGTAGAAGATCCACTGGTAGAGCCCGCAGAGAAAACCTGCGCCGCCGATCACCCAGCCGAGCGCGCGGCCGAAACTGCTCTTCGCGGTGAAGTTTGCGATCAGGCCGAAGGTGAGCAGGACGAGGAACCCGACATGGACGCCGCGCACCACCTGGCTCGGCAGATAATTGAAGGCAGCGACGTAGAGCTGGAAAGTGGCGAAGGCGATGCCGATCCAGTAGGCGAGCTGGCCCCACCAGCCCGGGCCAAAGCCTTCGGGAAAGCCGTGCTCGAAATTGTCGAACTCGACTTTGACCTTGTCGGGCGCAGCTGCGGCGCCCTCTGCCTTTTCCAGCATCTCAATCGTCCTTAGCCTGTCCGTGCCGCAATAGCATTGGCACGAGCCACTCGCGCCGTCATGCCCGGGCTTGTCCCGGGCATCCACGAGCTTTCTCGCCTGCCCATAGAACGTGGATGGCCGGGACAAGCCCGGCCATGACGCCCTGCTACGAGAGCCGACCTTACTTGATCAGCCCTTTTTCCTTGTAATAGCGGATCGCGCCGGGGTGCAACGGAACCGGGCTGCCATTGGCCGCCGCCTCGAGCTTGATCTCCTTGCCGGCCGCATGCGCGGTGGCGAGTTCCGGCAGCGACTCGTAGACCAGTTTCGTCATCTGGTAGGCGAGATCGTCCGACACTGCCGAGCTTGTCACGAGGTAGTTCACGACGGCAGCCGTCGGCACGTCCTTGTCCTGGCCCGTATAGGTATTGGCGGGAATGATCGCGGAGATGAAGGGCGGGCCGATCTTGTCGACGGTCTCCTTCGGCACCGACACCACCGTGATCGGGCTCGAGGTCGACAGGTCCTTCAGCGAGGCGACGCCGAGGCCGGCCGATTGCAGCGTCGCTGCGAGCTGGCGGTTCTTCATGAGATCGACGGACTCGGCGAACGGCAGATACTCGACCTTGCCGAGATCCTTGTAGCTCATGCCGGCGGCGCTGAGGATCGCGCGCGAATTCAGCTCCGTGCCCGACTTCGGCGCACCGACAGAGAGGCTCTTGCCCTTGAGGTCGGCCAGCGTCTTGATGCCGGATTCAGCGGTCGCGACGATCTGGATGTAGTTCGGATAGATCGCCCCGATGGTCCTGAGCTTGTCGAGCTTGGTCTTGAAGCCCGCCTCCTCCTCGCCGTCCCAGGCGGCCTTGAGCGAGTCGCCCAGCGTGAACGCCAGCTCGCCGCGGCCCTGCTGCAGCAGGATCAAATTCTCGACCGACGCCTTGGTGGCCTGCACCTGCGTCTTCACGTTCGGAATCTTGTCGCCGTAGATCTTCCCGATCGCGACCCCGAGCGGATAATAGACGCCCGAGGTGCCGCCGGTCAGCACGTTGATGAAGGATTGCGCCTGCGCGCAAGGTGCCGACGCCGCCAGAGCAAGTGCCGCGGCTGCGCCGAAAATCGTCCGTTTCATGGTTGTTGTACTCCCCAAACCGGCGGGGAAATTGGCCGGATGAGAGGGGCGGGTCAACCCATCCAAAAGGCAAAACAGGACTGCGGTAAATGGCCGTTCCGGCTCGATTTTTGCGGAACCCGGGTCGGTGCGGCGAGGTGGCGCAGCCTCACTGGAACGTCATGTCAAGGCACTTGGAGATGTCGGAGCCGAGGCCCGAGGAGATGGTGATGCAGCCGCGGATCTTCTGCGCGCTGACGTCGGCGGCCCAGATCGAATAGCCGCCGGGGCCGAAGAACGAATTGGTGTTCGGCGGCTCGGTCTCGGTCGCGTCGAAATCGTAATGGCCGTCGGTCTCGAAGATGCGCGGCTTCTTGATGCAGCCGCCGTCGGTCTGGACGTTGATGACTTCCTTGTTGTCGCGGGTCAGCGCCAGGGAGACCTGACAGCGGAAATATTCCGAGGTCTTGGTGTTGAAGAGATAAGTGTAGGACTTGCAGGTCGCCGTGTTCAGCTTGCCAGGGGCAAGGCCGCGGCTGCATGAGATGCGCTGGTTGTGGCTGAGCTGGTAATCATCGGCCCGGGCGGCCGGCGCCAGCGCCGTCAGCGACAATGCAGCAGCCCAGCAAAGTTTTGTCACACGGCGCATCCGAATCATCCCTGCCAATAATTTTGTCGAGTTGCGTTCTAGACGGAAAGCGGAACATAGTCGCGAGGGGACGAAGGGAAAATCACAAACTACTGGGCAAGACGTGATGCGCTGCGGCGCTTTCGCAAATTGACCCGGACATCCCGTTCGTGATTTGTTCAAATCCGGAATGTCCCGACCGTGGGAGGATGGGAATGACGGCATTTTCAATCAAGCCATTTGCAATTGCAGTCGCGCTCGGCGCCTTTGCCGCGCCCGCATCGGCGCAAGTCCCGGCAACGCCGTGGGAGCTCAAGGCCGATACGGGCTACGCCTATGACAAGGAAGGCAAGACCTTTTCCTACAAGATGGGCACCAGCAACGCCGGCGAATTGCTCAAGGGCGCCAAGAAAGTGCCGAAGGGCACGCTGTTCTTCATCGGCCACAACGGCCAGCTCTACATGCGCAGCGGCCCGTATCTGGAAGGCGACGGCAAGTTCAAGTTCGGGCCGGATCAGTAGGGGACGCGCACCTCGCCACGACGACGCTGCCGTAGGGTGGGCAAAGGCGCGTTAGCGCCGTGCCCACCATCCATCAGCGCATTCCGATCGAGAATGGTGGGCACGCTTCGCTTTGCCCACCCTACGACAGCGCTCTTAAAACGCCCCTGCCAGCTCCCTTGCGCCGGCTTTGCTGCTGTTCGAGTCCATCCGCTCATCCGTCACCGCGAGCAGCTTGGCCACCGTGTTGTGACGGATCGCGACCGGGTTGCGCTCGTAGCCGCCGCGCTGGAAGAAGTTCGAGGTCGGCACCTGCTCGCGCATCGCCTGCGGCATCGTCACCATGTCGAGGCCGGTGCCGTCGCCGGTGAGGTTCATCATCTCGAGCTCGGCCGCGGTGAGCGGACGGCTGTAGCCCTTGGCGCGGGCGAACAGCACCGAGGTCAGCAGCTTATGCGTCTGCAGCATCGGACCGACATCGATGTCGATCACCATCGCATGCATGGCCCAGCCCTGCGCGGTGTTGCCGATCTTCTCATGCTCCGACCAAGTGTCGGGCACCGACTTCGCATGCGCCACCATTTTCTTCAGCACGACGAGCTTGTGCTCGAGCGCCTGCCGCGCCGGCCCGGACGTGCGCGACACCTTCTCGGAGAGCGCACGAATGAGTTCGTGGCCCTGCTCGGCCAGCAGCTCGACGCTGTTGGTGGTCAGGAGCTGGTTGTAGCCCATCGCGGTCGAGATCGCGCGCTTGCCGCCATGCTCTATACCCGCCTGCACGTCGTGACTGCCGGTGCCGCCGGTCTCGAACGCATAGACCCGCACCGCCTGCTCGCGCGTCAGCCCGGAGGCGAGCGCGTAGCGCGCATAGGCGCGCTTGAACTCGACCTCGCTTGAGGGGCGCTGCGGCGTGAACTGGTAGAGCTCCTGCGCCGCGCGCAGGAAATCGGCAACAACCGGGATCGGCTTTTTGACGGGACGGTCCGGCGTTTCCTCAGGTTCCGGATTCACCGGCTTCTTCGGCCCGGCATAGAGCGGCGGATGCTCCAGCACGTAATCATCGAGCGTCACCTGCTGCCCGCTGCGCCGCTTGGCGTTGCGGCCTTTCCGCTTCTCGGAGATCTGGCTCCAATAGGCGCCGGCCTCGGCGTCGAAAGCGGCACGCGCCGCCTGATATTCCGCGAGCTTGCGGCGATATTCGAGCACGGCCGGCGAGGCGCCACCTTGCGCAAAAAACTGCGACAGCAACTGAGCGTTGGCATCGCGGACTGCGGGCGGCAGCGCGTCGGCCTCGCCGCCACGCGCGGCGGGCGCGAGCAAGGCGAGCGCGAGCGGAACCAGCGCAAGGCTATGTCGAGAGAGGCTATTTCGAATCGAATGATGCATGCGGACTTCCTAGCAGGCATCCGGTAACCGTCACGTTAACGCGCCGTTTACCTATTTTTTTCGTCCCTTGCGTCACTTCCAGGCGAACACCGGCTGTTCCAGCTCGGCCACGCGGGTGTGCCGGCCCGCAAGCACCTCACGGAACTGGTAGATCAGCGCCGCCGTCGGCGCGTGGATCAGGCTCATCTGATGATGAAAGCGGATGACGCGCCGCATGCTCTCGGGAATCGCAATGAAGTCGAAAGCGTCCTCGCGCTCGATCGTGGCGAGCGTGATGCGATGGACGGAAGCGACCTCGTCCGGGTTTGGTTTGATCGCGGCACTGTCGGCCGCCCACACCACCACGGGCGTGATCAAATAGCCCGAGCGGGTCGGATAGTCGTCGAGCGTGCCGAGCACCTCCGCACTGGAGAGGCGGAGGCCAAGCTCCTCGTCGAGCTCGCGCAGCGCCGCTTCGACCGGCGTCTCGCCGGCGTCGCAGCGTCCGCCCGGCAAGGCCCATTGGCCGCGATGGGCACGTAAGTGCGATGCGCGTAGCGTGAGCAGGAATGCGGTGTCGTCG
>NZ_JALBHA010000400.1:0-6182 GCF_023006445.1 Bradyrhizobium sp. SHOUNA76 | reverse complement strand
CGAGCGCGGAACGCAGCGCAGCGCGCTCCGCATCGCCGCAGGCGCCGCGGCCGAACACGTGTAGGCCGTCGCCGAACTGGCTTTCCTTGAGATCGCAGACGAAGCGGTCGATCCGCGGAATCGCTTCGGCCGGCGCGGCCGAAGCATCCAGACCGAGATCGTCTTCGAGGCCCGCGGCGCGCGCCTCGTCACGGATCGCAGCGATCAGCCGCTGGCGACGCGCAGGATCGAGACCGTCGGCGGTCGAGTATTCGTCGAGCAGACGTTCGAGCCGGCGCAGCCCTTCCGGCACCGCAGACTTTTCCAGCGGCGGCGGCAGATGGCCGATCGTCACGGCGCCGATACGCCGCTTGGCCTGCGCTGCCTCGCCGGGATCGTTGACGATGAAGGGATAGATGATTGGAAGATCGCCGATCAGGGCTTCCGGCCAGCACGATTGCGACAGCGCTACGGATTTTCCGGGCAGCCATTCCAGCGTGCCGTGTGCGCCCATGTGCAAGACGGCATCGCTGCCCTGTGCCCGGAGCCAGAGATAGAACGCGACATAGGCGTGACGCGGCGTGCGGGCGAGATCATGATAATCGGCATCGCGCGTCGTCGCATCGCCGCGCTCGGGCTGGACCGCGATAACAGACTGACCGCATTGGATCGCAGCGAAGTGGAACGAGCCGTCGCGACAGCTCGGATCATCCTCCGGCGCTCCCCAGGCTTGCGCGAGATCGTCCTGCAAGACTTGCGGCAGGCGCGAAAGCGCCGCGCGATAGTCGGCAACGCGCCAGGTCAGTTGCCGATTGAGCAGTGTTTCGCCGAGCGCACGGACCGGCGCAACATCGAAGTTGGCCTCCGCGAGATCAGACAACAACGCCTCGACAGACGCCAGCGCATCGAGACCGACGGCGTGCGCGATCTGGTGCGGGCGTCCCGGATAGTTCGAGAGCACGAGTGCCAGCCGCTTCTCGCCGGCGGGCTTCTCCACGAGGCGGCGCCAGGCCGCGACGCGTGCGGCGACCGCCGTCACACGTTCCCCATCCGGCCGATGTGCCAGATGCGAAAATTGCAGATCGGGATCGCGTTGCGCCGCCGACTTGAAGCTCACCACGCCCGTGAACAGCCGACCGTCGACCTCGGGCAGCACCACATGCATCGCGAGATCGCCGGGCGAGAGGCCACGCAGCGACTCCGCCCAGTCCTCGCGCCGCGCCGTGGAGAGTGCGACCTGGAACACCGGACACGATGCAGCATCGAACGCCGTCGTGCCGTCGTCGCTGAGGGCCGAGAACGCCGTCGCGTTGACGATCGCGGCCGGAGGATTTTGCGCGAGATAGGCGCGCAGCCAGTCGGCGACGCCCGCGGCCTTCAGCGAGGTGACGAACACGCCACAGGCGTCAAAGCCCTTCTCGCGCAGCGCCGCGATCAGGGCATCGACCGGGCCGGTGTCCGCGGCGGTGAGATAGGAGCGATAGAACGTCACCAGCGCGCGGGGCTTCCCCTCGCCACCCACCGGCGCGGCGATGACGCCGCGCGCGGGATCGTAGAAGCCCATCTCGGGCACGCTCATCTCGCCGATAACAGGACCGGCATAGAGACCCGAGGCCAATGCGAGCTGCGCAATCGCGGCTTGGGCGGCGACCGGCCCACCGGTGTCGCAGAGCACCTTGAGCCGGCGCAGCGTCGAGACCGGCAGAGTCGAATACGCATCGAGCCGCGTGTCGTCACGGCCATCGGCCGGCAGCACCGCCAGCACGATGTTGCGGTCCTTGGCGAGTTGTTGCAAGGCAGCCAGCCCATACGCCCAATAGGACTCCCCGCCGATCAGGCGCACCAGGATGCCACGCGCCTGCGACAGCGTGCGCTCGATATAGGTGTCGACCGACAGGGGGTGACGGAGCTCCGCGAGATTGGCAAGCCGCAGCGTCGGCAGGCTGCCCTGGCCGCGCCGCCAGCCGGCCGCGAACGCGGCGAGATCGGAATCCGAATACGAGAGCACCACGAGATCGGCCGGGTCCTGGCCGATGTCCCTTGGCGTCGCGGTCTCCTCCAGACCGCGGCTCTCGCGGAAGACGACGTGCATCAGATGCCGAGCCTTGAGATACCAAGTCCTGCCTTGATGGCGGCCTCATCGATATCGCCGTGCTCGCCGATCACGACGAGCTTTGAGTGCCTGTGACCTGCGCCCCAGGGCTTGTCGAACTGGTGACGCACGCGCTCGCCGACCGCCTGCAGCAGAAGGCGCATCGGCTTGCCCGCGACGGCGATGTAACCTTTCGCCCGCAGCACGTTCTGCTCGCGCGCCAGCTTCTGCACCGATGCGACCAACGCGTCGATGTCAGCCACTTCAGGCAGATCGATCACGACGGAGGCGAAATCGTCGTGCTCGTGCTCCTCCTCGCCGTCATGGTGCGAGGGGCGTGCAGCGAGATCGTTCTCGGCGGCGGCGCCGAGGCCGAGGATGAGGCGCGCATCGATCGCGCCGTCGGTGACAGGGAGCATCGGCACGCGCCGCGGCATCTCGGCGGTGATCGCGGCCTTGGCGGCTTCAATGCCGGCGGCGCCCGCGAGATCGGCCTTGGTCAGCAGCACGATATCGGCGCAGGCGATCTGATCCTCGAACACCTCCGACAGCGGCGTCTCGTGATCGAGATTCTCGTCCGCTGCGCGCTGCGCTTCGACTGCAGCCGGGTCAGGCGCGAAGCGGCCGGCCGCGACCGCCTCGGCGTCGGCCAGCGCGATCACACCGTCGACCGTGATGCGCGAGCGGATCTCCGGCCAGTCGAACGCTTTCAGCAGCGGCTTCGGCAGCGCCAGGCCCGAGGTCTCGATCAGGATGTGATCCGGTCGCACCGGACGCGCCAGCAGTTTTTCCATGGTTGGAATGAAATCGTCGGCGACGGTGCAGCAGATGCAGCCATTGGCGAGCTCGACGATGTTCTCTTCCGGGCAGTTGGCATCGGCGCAGGACTTCAGGATTTCGCCGTCGACGCCCTCGCTGCCGAACTCGTTGACGAGCACCGCGAGCTTCTTGCCGTTTGCATTGGTGAGCAGATGCTGGATCAGCGTGGTCTTGCCGGAGCCGAGAAAACCCGTGACCACCGTCACAGGGACTTTTGCGAGCGAGTTCATTCGGCGGCCTCCGGCACGACGGCAACAGGGGGAATGCGGGCAAGCGACTGCTTGCGGAAGATCTCGGGACGGCTGCGCCATGGCACGATTCCGTCGGGCGCCGCCGCATAGGCCGCCGCGCCCGCGACCACGTCCTGCGCGTTGGCATCCGAGAGGCGGCCATAGACATAGGACCAGCGGCCGGGCGCGCTGAGCGCGACCGAGCAGCCCTGGCTGCAGGCCGACAGGCATTCAACGGGAACCACATTGACGCCGTCGGGCACGCCGGCGTCGAGGATCGCACCATGCAGGCGTTTTCCGGGCGTCGTCTCGCCCTCGCCGGGCGTCTCGCCGGCACGGCAGGTGATGCAGACGTGAAGTGTGACGGTCATCGCCTCTTCCAGATAATAGCGGGAGGCGATGAGGCACACGGACCATTCCCCAGAAGGCCCGTTTCCCCGTCGCGGAACACCCCGTCCGCCGGTCCAAAACTCGTCCGCGCTGGCAGGTCTCCCGGCTTGCGGAGCAGGGTCTTGCCCTTCGATCCCCGCCTTCCCGATCCCAAAGGGAATCAGTGGCTTCGGGCATCTCTCCGGTCACGGTCGCGGGGGCGGCTGCAGTTTGGACCCAAATCTTGCCGATTCGGACCCTATCGCATTCCCTCTTCGCCTGTCATAGGACAGGAACCAACGCCGGGCCACCATTTGCCGGTGGCCGCCTCTTGTCAAGCCGAAGGACCGGGACCGATGACGCCTGAACCGGATACCCAAACAGCCGAGGAAACCGACGCCCGGCACGCCCAGAAAATGGCGAAGAAGAAGGCCGCCCGCGACAAGATCATGGCGACCAAGAGCGGCGAAAAGGGACTGATCATCGTCCACACCGGCGCCGGCAAGGGCAAGTCGTCCTCGGCCTTCGGCATGATCGTCCGCTGTGTCGCCCATGGCTTCCCCTGCGCGGTCGTGCAGTTCATCAAGGGTGCCTGGGATACCGGCGAGCGGCGCCTGCTGACCGGCCATTTCGGCGATCTCTGCCAGTTCCACGCGATGGGCGAAGGGTTTACCTGGGAGACGCAGGACCGCGCCCGTGACATCGCCGCGGCGCGCGCCGGCTGGGAGAAGGCCAAGGAGCTGATCCTCGACGAGAGCTTGCGCATGGTCGTGCTCGACGAGATCAACATCGCGCTGCGCTACGACTATCTCGATATCGCCGAGATCGTCGAATTCCTGACGACGCAAAAGCCCGCGATGACCCATGTCGTGCTCACCGGGCGCAACGCCAAGGACGAGCTGATCGAGATCGCCGATCTCGTCACCGAGATGACCCTGGTCAAGCATCCCTTCCGCTCCGGCATCAAGGCGCAGGCCGGCGTCGAGTTCTGAATTCGATGGCGCGCACATTGATGATCCAGGGGGCCGGCTCGGACGTGGGCAAATCGCTCATCGTCGCCGGACTCGCGCGCGCCTTCACGCAGCGCGGCCTGCGCGTGCTTCCGTTCAAGCCGCAGAACATGTCGAACAACGCGGCCGTCACCGTCGATGGCGGCGAGATCGGCCGTGCCCAGGCACTGCAGGCGCTCGCCGCCGGCGTCGAGCCGCACACCGACATGAATCCGGTGCTGCTGAAGCCCGAGACCGATGTCGGCGCGCAGGTGATTGTCCAAGGCAAACGTATCGCGACCGCGCGGGCGCGCGACTACGCCGCGATGAAGCCGTCGCTCATGGGCGCGGTGCTGGAGAGCTTTGAGCGACTGAAGGTGCGCGCCGATCTCGTGCTGGTGGAAGGCGCCGGCAGTCCCGCCGAGGTGAACCTGCGCAAGGCCGACATCGCCAATATGGGCTTTGCCCGCAAGGCCGACGTGCCGGTCGTGCTGGTCGGCGACATCGACCGCGGCGGCGTCATCGCCCAGCTCGTCGGCATCAAGACGGTGATCGACCCCGACGATGCCGCGATGATCCAGGGTTTCGTCATCAACAAGTTCCGCGGCGATCCCACGTTATTCAAAGATGGTTATGGGCTAATCGAAACGAAGACCGCCTGGCGCGGCCTTGGTGTGCTGCCCTGGTTTGGGCGCGCCGGCGAGCTGCCGGCCGAGGACGCACTGGGTCTGACCGACGCGCGAAAACTCGGTCAATGCAAGATCGCGTGCCTCGCGCTGTCGCGGATCGCCAATTTCGACGACCTCGATCCGCTCAAGCTCGAGCCGGGCGTCGATCTCGTGATGGTGCGCCCGGGCGAAGCGATCCCCGGTGACGTCAGGCTGGTCATTATCCCCGGCTCAAAGTCCACCCGCGGCGATCTCGCCTTCCTGCGGGCGCAGGGCTGGGACATCGATCTCTTCGCGCATCATCGCAGGGGCGGCCATGTGCTCGGCCTCTGCGGCGGCTATCAGATGCTCGGGCGCAGTGTCGCCGACCCCGACGGTATCGAGGGCCCCGCGGGCGACACGCCGGGGCTGGGGCTGCTGGACGTCGAGACGGTCATGAGCCCGCAGAAAACGCTGACGCGTGTCGCCGCCGTGCACGCCGCGACGGACCAGCCGATCGAAGCCTACGAGATCCACATCGGCCGCACCGACGGGCCCGATCGCGCGCGGCCATTTGCGAAACTGAACGGCGAGCCGGAAGGCGCGATCTCGAGGGATGGCCGCGTGCAGGGCAGCTATTTGCACGGCCTGTTCACGTCGGACGATTTCCGCAAGGCGTTTTTGGCCAAGCTCGACATTCCCGCAGGCGATGAGCCCTACCACGCCAGGGTCGAGAGCGCTCTCGATGCCCTCGCCGACCACATCGAGAAGCATCTCGACGTCGAAGGCCTGCTCGCGCTAGCGCGCTAGGACCTCGACAAGGCGCGTCCATTCGGCTTCGCTGCCAGGAAGCCCAAGGCGCAGCCATGTCGGCTTTTGTGCGAAGAGACGCGACCAGATCTGGCCGCACGCGAGCTTCTCCTGCGCGGCGAGCGCGTCGGGTGTCTCGTAGAGACGGAACAGCCGCGTGCCGCCGACCAGCCGCCAGCCTTGCGCCCGCACCATGTCGTCGAGGCGGACACAGTCTTTCGCAAGCCGCGCGGACGTGGCCTCGGCC
>NZ_JALBHA010000003.1:0-72505 GCF_023006445.1 Bradyrhizobium sp. SHOUNA76 | reverse complement strand
AACAGCCTTGGTCTGGTCGGTCCGCTCGCGATCGGCGAGCGGCTCGGCCGCAACGCGCGCTTTGCCTCGCTTGGCAACGGCGTCGCAGCGGCGGTGATGGGCACCGCGGGCTATCTCTTGTCGAGCCGCTCGGTGTTCCTGGTCACCTTCCTGCTCGCAATTCCGACCCTGATCGCACTCTCGCGCATCCGCGAGCAGGAGGTCGATATCAGGCGTTGTCACGGCGAGATGCCGCCTGAAGCCGCCGACCGTGCTGACACCAACATCTGGCACCTGATCCGGCAGCGTCCGCTCATCGTCTTCGCCCTCAGCGTGCTGCTGTTGCAGCTCGCGAACGCCGCCATGATGCCGCTGATGGCAAGCGCTGTAACGGCGCGGTCCAGCCAATGGGCAACGGTGCTCGTCGCATTTTGCATCGTCGTTCCGCAAGCGATCGTGGCGCTGCTGTCGCCGACGGTCGGCCGCAAGGCGCAGCTCTGGGGCCGGCGGCCGTTGCTTCTGATTGGATTCGGCGCGCTGATGATTCGCGGTCTGCTGTTTGCGACCGTGCGCGACCCGTACCTGCTGGTGGCAGTGCAGGTGTTCGATGGCATCACCGCGGCGGTGTTCGCGGTGATGATTCCGCTGATCGTGGCCGACGTCGCTTTCGGCAGCGGCCATTTCAACCTGGCGCAGGGCATCGTCGGCACCGCCACAGGCATCGGCGCGTCACTGAGCACGGTGCTCGGAGGTTATGTCAGCGACAAGTTCGGCAATGCGACCGCCTTTATCGGGCTGTCCGGCGTGGCTGCAATGGGGCTTTTGCTGATTCTCTTCGTGATGCCGGAGACGCGGCGCACGGCATGATCGCGGGCGAAAGAAAATGGCCGGCCGAAACGAGTTCGGCCGGCCAAGTGGGTAGGGAGGAGGAAGATCAGGCGTCGAGATGCTGCAGGCGCTGACGGTTGCGCAGCACGATCTGGCGGGCGCCGGAGAAACCGAGAATGCCCTGGGCGTGAAGCTGCGACAGTGCGCGCGACACGGTTTCGAGCGTGAGACCGAGATAGTCGCCGATGTCGCGGCGGCACATCGGCAGCGCCATCATGCCGGCAACGGCGAGGCGGCGGTCCATTTCGAGCAGGAAGGTGGCAACGCGCTCCATCGCGGTCTTGCGGCCCAGCAGCAGCATGTGGTCCTCGGCATGGCGCAGCTCGCCAGCGGTCATTGCCCAGAGCTTGCGGGCGACGTGCACATCGGTGCCTGCGGCCTTCTCGAGGCTCGCACGCTTCACGAGGCGGACGGTGGTGTCGATGATGGCTTCGGCAGCAAGGCGGTGGGCGGGACCGGATTCGAGGCCGAACACGTCGCCGGGAAGATGGAAGGCGCCGATCTGGCGGCGGCCGTCCGACAGGAGCTTGTAGCTGCTCACCGCGCCGGACACGACCTGGTAGACATATTCGGCCGGCTCATCCTCGCCATAGATCTCCTCGTCCTTGCGGTAGGAGAATTCCGTGGCGACGAGGCCGACATGGCCGGTGATGGCGCCGAACTGGTCGGTGACGGGATGGGCGGGGGCGATCTTGCCAACAATCTGTGTGTTGATCGCTTGAGTGTTGAGGGTCTGGGTGAGCATCTGCGCCATCTCCGTTGTGATGGAGCATTGCTACGCGGGATCGCGCAATCCGGAAATTTCGAGCGATATCTTAAGGACGATTACCTACGTAGAATCCCGTAGGTCAGGTGCGGGGACGGTCCTGGATGGCATGGCGGATGCACTTGACCAGGTTTTCGTCGAGAAGCGGCTTCAAAACCACTTCTTTGATGCCCGCCATCGCTGCCCGGGCCGAGATGTTCTCGTCGGGATAGCCCGTGATCAGGATCACAGGCGTCTCGCGGTCGGATTCGCGCAAGTGGCCGGCGAGCTCGATGCCGTTGATGCCTGGCATCTTGTAGTCGATGACGTAGCAGTCCGGTCCGGGCGCGCCGCTGACATTGAGCAGCGCCGTGCCGCTCCTGAAGGTTCGCACGACGAAGCCGTCGGTCTCCAGCAGGAACCGCAGGGATCCCAGGACGGCGGCGTCATCATCGACCACATAGACAGTGCAGAGCGCTGAGGACGACGGCCGCTCATGATGTGAACCGACCTCGATCATGCTGCTTAGGCTAGCACAGCGCCGGGACGCGGGATTGACCTGCCTCAATCGTTGAGCATGCCGGCACGCATCGCCAACCGGACCAGTTCCGAGAGGCTGCCAGCCTGCATCTTGGTCATGACATTGGCCCGGTAGACCTCGATGGTGCGCGGGCTGATATCGTATTCGCGGGCGATCAGCTTGTTGGACAGGCCCGCGATCAGCCCTTCCATGACCTGGCGCTCCCTGGGACTCAAGGACGCGACGCGGGCGGCGATGTCCTGCGAGACGGCCTCGCTCTTGGCGGCTGGCTCGGCCTCGCGGATCGCCGATTCGATCATGGTGGTGAGACGGTCGTCGTCAAACGGCTTTTCCAGGAAATCGACCGCCCCGAGCTTCATCGCCTCGACCGCAAGCGGCACGTCGCCGTGACCGGTCATGATCAAAATCGGGAACGCGCTTTGCTGCGCCTTCATCCGCTTCAGCAGCTCGATCCCGTCGAGGCCGGGCATACGCACGTCGGAGACGACGCAGCCGAAGCCGAGGCCGGGCAAGGCATCGAGAAAGGCTAGTGCGTCGTCGAACAGCGTGACGCCGAAGCCGGCGGAATCCAACAGGAAATTCAGCGAATCGCGCATCGCGGCGTCGTCGTCGATGACGTAGACATGTCCCTTGGTCGTCATGAATCAGCTTTCGTCGGTTGCCGGCAAGGTGAAGCGGAATGTCGCTCCGCCCGCCGCGTTGCTCTCGGCCCACATGCGGCCGCCGTGAGCCTCGATGATCGAGCGGCTGATGGAGAGCCCTACGCCCATGCCGGTGTCTTTGGTGGTGAAGAAGGTCTGGAACAGGTTTGGAATGACGTCGTCCCGGAAGCCCGAACCGGTGTCGGAGACCTCCACCTCGATCATGTCGTCAGCGACACGGGCGTTGGCGACCACGAGCTCGCGCCGCGATGACTGCGCCATTGCTTCGAGCGCGTTGCGAAACAGATTGACCAGCACCTGCTGGATCTGCACGCGGTCGGCAAGGACGAGATCGGCGTCAGGGTCGAGGCTGAAGCGGAGCTGCACGTTCTGCTCGCGCGCGCCGGCGAGCCCGAGCGCGCCGGCCTCCTCGATCAGCTTGGACAGGCTCTCGACCCGCTTCTCCGATTCGCCGCGGGAGACGAAGTCGCGCAGGCGCCGGATGATCTGGCCGGCGCGCAAGGCCTGCTCTGCCGCGCGATCCAACGCGCTTTCAACCTTCGGCATGTTGGGATCGCTGCTGCCGGCGAGGAGGCGCCGCGATCCCTTCATGTAATTGCTGATCGCGGCCAGCGGCTGGTTGAGCTCGTGGGCGAGCGCGGAGGCCATTTCGCCCATCGCGGTCAGCCGCGAGACGTGGACCAGCTCGGATTGCAATTCCTGGAGCCGGGCCTGGGTCTGCTGGTGCTCGGTCAGGTCGCGGACGAAGCCGGTGAAATAGGGCTCGCCGCCGGACTCCATCTCGCCGATCGACAGGTGCATCGGAAAAGTCGTGCCGTCGCGGCGTTTGCCGGTCACGATGCGGCCGATGCCGATGATGTGCGGATCGTTCGTGGAGCGGTAGCGGGCGATGTAACCGTCGTGGCGGGTGCGATCGGGCTCCGGCATCAGGATGCTGACGTTCTGGCCGATCGCCTCGTGCTCGGGCCAGCCGAACAGGCGCTCAGCAGCCGTGCTGAAGAGCTGCATGATGCCGTGGCCGTCGATGACGATCATGGCGTCGGGAATGGTGTGGAGGATGGAGCGGAGGTGACTCTCGCGCGTGCGCAGCGCCTCCTCGACCTGCTTTTCCTCGTCGATGTCCAGAAAGATGCCGCTGAGATGACGCGCGGCGCCGGCTTCGTCTCTAATGAGTCCAGCCCGGGCGCGGATCCATTGCCCGCTGCCGGAGGCATTCGCGACCTTGAACGACACGTCGAAGCTGCCGCCCCGCTCGGACACGCGCTTGATCGCGCTCTCGACTCGTTCTCGGTCCGCCTTTTGAAGCCGCGACAGAAAGAGGTCGTAGCTCGGCGGCTGATCCAGTTCGACGCCGAGCAGAGCCCTGGCGGTGTCGGACCAGTCCAATTCCCGTGTGGCGAGGTCGAGATCCCAGGTGCCGACGCCAAACCCTTCGATCCGAACGAGAAAACGTTCGCCCCGACCATCGTCCTGCGAGTGCGTTACGCGGGTCGGCGACAAAAGATGCTCCTCATCCTGATGCGGCGGCTCCGGACGCGATTACCGCTCTCCCAATGTCGCCTAAGGGCGGGCCGGAGGCAAGTTCTGTCCGCTCGCCGATTGACGGCAAGTCGGGCGCCGCGCCCTCCTTGATCTATCTCATCCCGATGTGCGGAGGCAGGCGTAAATTTCACCGAAGTCTTTGCACTGGAGAATTTCCGATGACATACGCGACGGTGATGGTCAGCCTGGCGCTCGACCAGTCCAACGAGGCACGTCTCCAGGTCGCGGGCGAGCTCGCCGAGCGCTTCGAGGCGGCCATCGTTGGGGTCGCCGCGGCCCAGTTCGCGCCGCCGCTCTATTTCACTGACGGGGCCGAGGCGCAAGCGCTGATCGACGAGGGCGAAGCTTCGGTCAAGCGGCGGCTGGCCGGCCTCGAGGCGCAATTCCGCGCCGCCATCAGGAATCGTGGCGGACATGCGGAGTGGCGCAGCGCCATGGACTTTCCGGCGCGATTCGTCCTGGCCCAGGCGCGCTGCGCCGACATCGTGGTCAGCGGCGGGCAGAGCCCGGCCTTCTCCGACGCGTTCGCGCTCGCAAGCCCCAAGGATCTGGTGATGCAGGCCGGCCGCCCGCTTCTCGTTGTCCCCGACCGGGCCAACTGGCTCGATCTGCGCAGCGTGCTGGTGGCGTGGAAGGACACGCCGGAGGCGCGGCGGGCGGTGTCCGATGCGCTGCCGATGCTGCGCAAGGCGAGGGACGTCACCATCGCCACAATTCCGGAGCGCGATGACGACCGCTCGGTCGTGATGGCCGGCATCACCGACGTTGCCGCCTGGCTCGCCCGCCACGGCGTAACCGCGACGGCGCGTATCTGCGAAGGCGCCCGGAACGAAACCGCCGCCGCGCAACTGGAGAAATTCGCGGGCGACGTTGATGCCGGCCTGATCGTAGCGGGCGCTTATGGTCATTCGAGATTTCGTGAACTGATCCTGGGCGGCGTCACCCAGTATCTGGTCACGCAGACTGCACGCAGCGTGCTGCTGTCGCATTGACGGCTGGCCGGAAATCAATCGAGGAGGACGCGCAGTGTACAGATTTCTTGAGCAGACCGTCGAGGGCTACATGACGCGCAACGTCAAGGCGGTGCAGCGCGACTGCGACTTGCTCGGGCTCAGCGAGATGTTCGAGACCGACGATTTCAACTCCTATCCGGTCGAGGACGACGGGCAGGTGGTCGGCATCGTCACCAAATTCGACATCCTGAAGTGCTTCGCCTTCACGCCGAGCCAGATGCTGCCCCGCTATCACGACCTGATGAGCCGCAAGGTCGGCGACGTCATGACGCCAGAATTCATCTATGTCAGTCCCGACACCCGCCTGACGCGCGTGCTCCAGATCATGGTCGAGCACCGCATCAGGAGCATCATCGTGCTCGACGGCGCGCAGAAGCTGGTCGGAATCATCGCCCGCGAGGACGTCATCGCGGCACTCAAGGCGACGGCAAGGGACTGACTTGTTCCTTTCTCCTCATGTTATGAGTCGTAGGGTGGGCAAAGCGCAGCGTGCCCACCACTTCTCCCCGCGGTGTTGGATGGATGGTGGGCACGGCGCAAGCGCGCCTTTGCCCACCCTACGATTCTGCGCTCGCGGAGCCATGCCCTCACCCGAGCCAGTTTGTATCTCCCGATGGCGCTGTCCTCTCCCGCAAGGGAGACATTAGCTGACGGTTCTGCGGAAATACGGGGCAATCCCGAAAGAATGAGTCGATCCAGAACTTAATTGCCGCCCTTGATTTCAATCAATTCCCCGCGAGGGTGAATGTGGTTTCTGGCCCTGTGTTCTTTCAGAGAGAATCCGCATGAGCCAGCCCTCCATTTCCAAATCCATGACCATCGGTGAAAGCGGCTTGGCTGTCGTGTTCGCAGTCACCGCCTTCCTCTGCGTGATCGCTTCGGCCAAGGCGCTCGATGCGCCCTTCGCCTTCCATGCCGCGCTCAGCGCGGCGGCAAGCCTGGCTGCGGTGTTCTGCATCGTCAACCGCTACTTCGAGCGCCCGGCGGCGCTGCCGCCGGCGGAGATCAACGGCCGTCCCAACTACAACATGGGGCCGATCAAGTTCTCCTCCTTCATGGCGATGTTCTGGGGCATCGCCGGCTTCCTCGTCGGCCTCATCATCGCCTCGCAGCTCGCCTGGCCTGCGCTGAACTTCGATCTGCCCTGGATCAGCTTCGGCCGCCTGCGTCCGCTGCACACCTCCGCGGTGATCTTCGCCTTCGGCGGCAACGTGCTGATCGCGACCTCCTTCTACGTGGTGCAGAAGTCCTGCCGCGCGCGCCTCGCCGGTGACCTCGCGCCCTGGTTCGTCGTCGTGGGCTACAATTTCTTCATTCTGGTCGCCGGCACGGGCTATCTGCTCGGCGTCACCCAGTCGAAGGAATATGCCGAGCCGGAATGGTATGCCGATCTGTGGCTGACCATCGTCTGGGTCGTCTATCTGCTCGTCTTCCTTGCCACCGTCATCAAGCGCAAGGAGCCGCACATCTTCGTCGCGAACTGGTTCTATCTCGCCTTCATCGTGACGATCGCGGTGCTGCATCTCGGCAATAATCCGGCGCTTCCCGTCTCGGTGTTCGGCTCGAAGTCCTACGTCGCCTGGGGCGGCATCCAGGACGCCATGTTCCAGTGGTGGTACGGCCACAACGCGGTCGGCTTCTTCCTGACCGCCGGCTTCCTCGCCATCATGTACTACTTCATCCCCAAGCGCGCCGAGCGGCCGATCTATTCCTACCGGCTGTCGATCATCCACTTCTGGGCGCTGATCTTCCTCTACATCTGGGCAGGTCCCCATCATCTGCACTACACGGCGCTGCCGGACTGGACACAGACGCTCGGCATGACCTTCTCGATCATGCTGTGGATGCCCTCCTGGGGCGGCATGATCAACGGCCTGATGACGCTGTCGGGGGCCTGGGACAAGCTGCGCACCGACCCCGTGCTGCGCATGCTCGTGGTCTCCGTCGCCTTCTACGGCATGTCGACCTTCGAAGGGCCGATGATGTCGATCAAGGTGGTCAACTCGCTCAGCCACTATACCGACTGGACCATCGGCCACGTGCACTCCGGCGCGCTCGGCTGGGTCGGCTTCGTCTCCTTCGGCGCGCTCTACTGCCTGGTGCCGTGGGCGTGGAATCGCAAGGGGCTCTACAGCCTGAAGCTCGTCAACTGGCACTTCTGGGTCGCGACCCTCGGCATCGTCCTCTACATCTCGGCGATGTGGGTGTCCGGCATCCTCCAGGGCCTGATGTGGCGCGCCTACACCTCGCTCGGCTTCCTCGAATATTCCTTCATCGAGACCGTCGAGGCGATGCATCCCTTCTACGTCATCCGCGCCGCAGGCGGCGGGCTGTTCCTGATCGGTGCGCTGATCATGGCCTATAATCTCTGGATGACCGTTCGCGTCGGCGAGCAGGAAGTCCAGATGCCCGTCGCTCTTCAGCCGGCGGAATGAGGAGCTAAAGCAATGTCGTTCTGGACACGCCACCAAGTCTTCGAAAAGAACTCGATCATCCTGATCGTCGGCATCCTGCTGGTGATCGCGATCGGCGGTCTCGTCGAGATCACTCCGCTGTTCTACCTCAAGAGCACGATCGAGAAGGTCGACGGAGTGAGGCCCTATACGCCGCTGGAGCTCGCGGGACGCAACGTCTATGTCCGCGAGGGCTGCTATCTCTGCCACTCGCAGATGGTCCGCCCCCTGCGCGACGAGGTCGAGCGCTACGGCCACTTCTCGCTTGCGGCCGAGAGCATGTATGATCACCCGTTCCAGTGGGGCTCCAAGCGCACCGGCCCGGACCTTGCCCGCGTCGGCGCCAAGTACTCCGACGACTGGCACGTCACCCATCTGACCAACCCGCGCGCGATCGTGCCGCAATCGGTGATGCCGGGCTATCCGTTCCTCAGCAAGACCGAGGTCGATCCGGACGCGATCGCCGGCGACATGCGCGCGCTCAGGATCGTCGGCGTACCCTATAGCGACGAGCAGATCGCCAATGCGGCCGCCGATATGAAGGCCCAGGCCGATCCGGAGAATGCCGGCACCGACGCCTTCAACAAGCGCTACGCCAAGGCCGTCGTGCGCAATTTCGACGGCAAGACCGGCACGCCGACCGAGATGGACGCGCTGATCGCGTACCTGCAGATGCTCGGCACGCTGGTCGACTTCAAGATCTACAACGAGAAAGCCAATCTTCGCTGAGAAGGCATGAACGATGAAAGCTATCCTGACAGTCCATAATCTAGCGTCCGAGCTCGTGACGACGATCTGGACGCCGGTGTTCGTCGCGATCTTTCTCGCGATCATCGCCTACGCTTTTTGGCCCCGTAACAAGGCTGTTTTCGATCAAGCAGCGCACCTGCCGTTGCGGGAGGAGTGAGAGACCATGACCGATCATAGCGAAGTCGATACCGTCACCGGAAAGTCCACGACCGGACATGAATGGGACGGCATCAAGGAGCTCAACACACCGCTGCCGCGGTGGTGGGTGATCTGCTTCTATCTCACCATCGTCTGGGCGGTCGCCTACTGGATCGTCTATCCGGCATGGCCGCTGATCTCCAGCAATACCACGGGCATGTTCGGCTACTCCTCGCGCGCCGACGTCGCGGTCGAGCTCGCCAACCTCGAGAAGATCCGCGGTGACAAGATGGTGGCGCTGGGCGCGGCCTCGCTCGCCGACATCGAGAAGGACCCGGCCCTGCTGGCGCTCGCTCGCGCCAAGGGCAAGACCGTGTTCGGCGACAATTGCGCGCCGTGCCACGGCTCTGGTGGCGCCGGCGCCAAGGGCTATCCGAACCTGAACGACGACGACTGGCTGTGGGGCGGCACGCTCGACCAGATCATGCAGACCATCCAGTTCGGCGCGCGTTCCGGTCATGCCAAGACCCATGAGGGCCAGATGCTCGCCTTCGGCAAGGACGGCGTGCTGAAGGGCGACGAGATCGTCACGGTCGCCAATTACGTGCGGTCGCTGGCTGGCCTTCCGACCCGCAACGGCTTCGATGCCGCCAAGGGTGAGAAGATCTTCGCGGAGAATTGCGTTGCCTGCCACGGCGACGGCGGCAAGGGCAACCCGGAGATGGGCGCTCCAAACCTGACCGACAAGATCTGGCTCTACGGCTCCGACGAAGCGGCTTTGATCGAGACCATCAGCCAAGGTCGTGCCGGCGTCATGCCAGCCTGGGAAGGGCGGCTTGATCCTGCCACCATCAAGGCGATGGCGGTCTACGTCCACTCGCTGGGCGGCGGAAAATAGCAGATCCCGCGGCTCAAAGGATTCTAGCGGGGGCGAACAAAAGCGCCCTCGTTTGAGCTGGATCAAACGGCGCGACGATGCCGGGTCTAGGTTTAATCGCACCTCTTCGAGAATTTCTAAGCGATGAACAAGACCGTGAACCCGAAAGACCTCACATCGGATGACCACAACGGGCCGCTCTACGCGGCTCAAAAAAAGGTCTATCCTCAGAGCGTCTCCGGCACGTTCCGCCGGATCAAATGGAGCCTGATGGCGGTCTGCCTCGGTGTCTATTATTTCCTCCCCTTCGTGCGCTGGAACCGCGGCCTCGGCGCCCCCAGCCAGGCGGTGTTGATCGATCTTCCCAACAGCCGCTTCTACTTCTTCTTCATCGAGCTGTGGCCGCAGGAGGTCTACTACTTCACCGGCCTGTTGATCGTGGCCGCGGTGGCGCTGTTCCTGATGAACTCGGTCGGCGGCCGCATCTGGTGCGGCTATCTCTGCCCACAGACGGTGTGGACCGACCTGTTCTATGCCGTCGAGCGTTTGGTCGAGGGTGACCGGCGCGAGCGGATGAAGAAGGACAAATCGTCCGATCCGCTGAAGCTCGAGCGGATCTCCGAGATCGTGCTCAAGCATTCGATCTGGCTCATGATCGCCTGGTGGACCGGCGGCGCCTGGGTGCTCTACTTCAACGATGCGCCGACCCTGGTGAAAGAGCTCGTCACCTTCCAGGGGCCGATGATCGCCTATATCTGGATCGGTATCCTCACCGCGACGACTTATCTGCTCGCCGGCTACATGCGCGAGCAGGTCTGCACCTATATGTGCCCCTGGCCGCGGATCCAGGCCGCGCTCACCGACGAATGGGCGCTCAACGTCACTTACCGCTACGACCGCGGCGAGAAGCGCACGTCGGTCAAAAAGGCCGCCGAGCTGCGCGCGCTCGGCGAGCAGGTTGGCGATTGCGTGGATTGCTACCAGTGCGTCGCGGTTTGCCCCACCGGCATCGACATCCGCAACGGACCGCAGATGGAATGCATCCAGTGCGGTCTCTGCATCGACGCCTGCGACAACGTGATGACGAAAATCGGCCGGCCGAAGCGCCTGATCGGCTACGACAACGACATCAACATTCAGCGCCGCCAGGAAGGCAAGGCGCCGATCTACCGCATCGTCCGGCCCCGCACCATCGTCTACAGCGCCATCATTGCGGCCATCGGCGGCTTCATGATCTACACGCTGGCGACGCGCAGCCTGCTCGACGTCAACGTCCTGCACGATCGCAATCCGGTCGCGGTCAAGCTCAGCGACGGCTCGATCCGCAACGCCTACACGGTGCGCCTGCTGAACAAGAGCGGCTACGACCGTGTCATCGCGATCGACGCGAACGGTCCGGCCAACGCGACCATTCACGTGATCGGCGTCGATTCAGTGACGCCGGACAGGCCGATGATCGTGATCCCGCGCGACTCCACCAGCGAGCTGCGGCTGCTCGTCACGGCGCCGGCCGAGAACAATACGGAGAAGTCGGTCCCCGTTCGCTTCCACGTCACCGATATCGGGCTCGGCGAGGTCGCTTCCGCCACCGATAATTTCGTCTCGCCTTAAGAAAAGTCTGGAGTGAGCCATGGCATCCGCCCCGAAGCCGCTGACCGGAACAAAAGTCTTCCTGATGCTGGTCGCTTTCTTCGGCCTCGTGATCGGCGTCAACGTCACCATGATGAAGCTCGCGATCGCGACGCTGCCCGGCACCGATGTGGACAGCCCCTATGCCGCCGGCCTGACCTACGACCGCGAGATCTCGGCGGCGCATGACCAGGCGCTGCGCAAATGGAAGGTCAACGCCCATATCGAGCGCCGCAACGACGGCGGCGCCGTGGTCCAGGTCGAAGCCCGCGATGCCGGCGGTCAGCCGATCGCCGGACTGAAATTCGGCGGACGGCTGGAGCGGCCGACCGACAAGCGCGCCGATCTCGCCGTCGAGCTCACCGAGGCCGGCATCGGCCTCTATCGCGGCAATGCCGAGTCCGTCGCGCCCGGGCAATGGGATCTGGTGATCGAGGGCGAGGCGCGGGGGACGCGCGTGTTCCTGTCGCGCAACCGCGTGATCCTGAACTGAGGGACTTCGACATGCACGTCACGCGGGATTTCTCGCACTACGTCCGGACCGCGGGCGAGGGCGTCCAGCACATCGATCTCGCGGTCGAAGGCGTTCACTGCGCCGGCTGCATGGCCAAGATCGAACGCGGCCTGTCCGCCATTCCCGACGTCACGCTGGCGCGCGTCAATCTCACCGACCGCCGCGTCGCGCTGGAATGGAAGGCGGGCACGCTCGACCCGAGTCGGTTCATCGATCGCCTCGAGGAGCTAGGCTACAAGGCCTATCCGTTCGAGACCGAGAGCGCGGAGGTGGCGGAGGTCGCCGGATCGCGCTTCCTGCTGCGCTGCCTCGGCGTCGCGGCGTTCGCCACCATGAACGTGATGATGCTGTCGATCCCGGTGTGGTCGGGCAACGTCTCGGACATGCTGCCCGAGCAGCGCGACTTCTTTCATTGGCTGTCGGCGCTGATCGCATTGCCGGCGGCGGCCTATGCCGGCCAGCCGTTCTTCCGCTCGGCCTGGCGCGCGCTATCGAACAAGACCACCAACATGGATGTGCCGATCTCGATCGGCGTGATCCTCGCGCTCGGCATGTCCTTGGTCGAGACCATCCACCACGCCGAGCACGCCTATTTCGACGCGGCGATCATGCTGTTGACCTTCCTCCTGGTCGGCCGCTTCCTCGACCAGAACATGCGCCGGCGAACCCGCGCCGTCGCCGGCAATCTCGCGGCGCTGAAGGCGGAAACGGCCGCGAAGTTCGTCGGTCCTGATGAAATCTCGCAGGTGCCGGTGGCCGCGATCCATCCCGGCGACATCGTGCTGTTGCGGCCCGGCGAGCGCTGCGCGGTCGACGGCACCGTGATCGAGGGGCGTTCGGAGATCGACCAGAACCTGATCACCGGCGAGACGCTCTATGTCACGGCCGAGCAGGGCACGCCGGTCTATGCGGGATCGATGAACATCTCCGGCACGCTGCGGGTGCGGGTCTCGGCCGCGTCCGAGGCGACGCTGCTCGCCGAGATCACGCGGCTGCTCGACAACGCGCTCCAGGCCCGCTCGCGCTACATGCGCCTCGCCGACCGCGCCTCGCGGCTGTACGCGCCGGTGGTGCATGCGACCGCATTTCTGACCATTCTCGGCTGGGTCATTGCCGGCGCGTCCTGGCATGATGCGATCGTGACCGGCGTTGCCGTGCTGATCATTACCTGTCCCTGCGCGCTGGGGCTTGCCATTCCGACCGTGCAGACGATCGCCTCCGGTGCGATGTTCAAGTCCGGCGTGCTGCTGAACTCCGGCGACGCCATCGAGCGGTTGGCCGAGACCGACCATGTCATCTTCGACAAGACCGGCACGCTGACGCTGCCCGATCTCGAAGTGATGAATGCCGCCGACATTCCCGCCGATGTCTTCGAGCTCGCCGGCCGCCTTGCGCTGTCGAGCCATCATCCGGTTGCCGCCGCCGTCGCGCAAGCGGCCGGCGCCAGATCACCTGTTGTCGGTGCGGTCGAAGAGGCCGGGCAGGGCGTCCGTGCGACATTGGACGGCGTCGAGCTCCGCCTTGGCCGCCCTTCTTTCTGCGGCGCGGAGGCACTGGTCGGCAGCGCCATGGTCGATCCCGAAGCCTCCATCGTCGCTTTCAGCAAGGGCAGCGAAAGCTTCATCCTCTCGGTCCGCCAGGGCCTGCGTCCGGATGCGCAGGCTGTGATCGCGGCACTGAAGGCGCGCAACATCGGCATCGAGATTCTCTCCGGCGACCGCGAGCCGGCGGTGAAGGCGGCGGCCCATGCGCTCGACATTCCCGAATGGCGCGCCGCCGTCACGCCGGCCGACAAGATCGCGCGGATCGAGGAATTGAAGCGGCGCGGCGCAAAAGTGCTGATGGTCGGCGACGGCATGAACGACGCGCCCTCGCTCGCGGCAGCCCATGTCTCGATGTCGCCGATCTCGGCCGCGCATCTGAGCCAGGCCACTGCCGACCTCGTCTTCCTTGGCCGGCCGCTGGCTCCGGTGGTCGCGGCCATCGACGCTTCACGCAAGGCGCTGCATCTGATGCGGCAGAATCTCTGGCTTGCGATCGGATATAATGTCCTGGCGGTGCCGGTTGCGATCAGCGGCGTCGTGACGCCCCTGATCGCGGCTGCGGCCATGAGCGGATCCTCGATCCTGGTCATGCTGAATTCGCTGCGCGCGCGCGGCGCCTCGCGGGAGATCGTGTGATGGAAATCCTGGTCATCCTGGTCCCGCTGGCGCTGATGCTCGGAGGTGCCGGTCTCGTCGCCTTCCTCTGGTCGCTCCGCAGCGGCCAATACGACGATCTCGACGGCGCCGCCTGGCGCGCCATCGCCGACGACGAGCCGCCGCAGGACGCCCCGGCGAAGCGCTAGGCGGCTGCCCGTTCATCGAATTGCCACAGGCCTTGCGGATTGTTCGGTCTCGTTCGCAGCCGAGATTCTGCCATTGGTCGCCGAGAAAGATCTGGAAGCAGCACTCGATCAGGTCCGCGCTGACGCGCTGGACCCGATCGCAGGCATATTCGGTCCTGACACGCTGACCTGGCGGATGGACCGCGAGGCGGTCATCTTTCTCGGCGCCGGCCGCGCGCTGCTCCTGCAACTGGCCCATCCCTGGGTCGCCGCCGCCATCGCCGAGCATTCCAACACCTTTGCCGATCCGATCGGTCGCTTCCACCGCACCTTCGACATCGTCTTTGCCATGGTGTTCGGCTCGCTCGACCGGGCGCTGCTGTCAGCGCGCCAGCTGCATCGGCGTCACAGCATGATCGCCGGCGAGATGCCCGAGACAGTCGGCCCCTTTGCTGCAGGTTCTCGCTATTGTGCGAACGACATCCCGTCGCTGCGCTGGGTCCATGCGACGCTGGTGGAGTCCGCGCTGATGGCGCACGATCTGGTCCTGCCGCCTCTCTCGGCGGAGGAGCGCGAGCGTTACTGGACCGAGAGCCGGCTGTTCGGATCCTTGTTCGGACTAACGGCGGACCACCTGCCGGCGGATTGGTCGGGCTTTACGGCCTACACCGCGGCGATGGCGCAATCGGAGACGCTGACCGTCAGCCCGGCGGCACGCGAGATCGCCGCGCAGATCTTTGGCGGCACGCGTCCGTGGTTGCGGCCGCCGCGTTGGTATCGCGCGCTCACGGCGAGGATGTTGCCGGAGCGCTTGCGCGCGGGCTTCGGATTCGAGCTCGACGAGCGCGACACCAGATCCGCTGAACGAGCGCTGAGATGGATCAGGCGGGTCTATCCAAGATTGCCTGATAGGTTGCGCTATGTCGGCCCCTACCAGGAAGCGCAGGCGCGCTTGCGGGGCGAGCCGCAGCCCGATTGGATGGTCCGCTGTCTGAACAGGGCGTGGATCGGCCGGCCGCAGATGGATGTGCGCGGGAAGGGGTGAAGTGCTCAGCTCTTAGCTCCGTCATCCTGAGGTGCGAGGCTTGCGATGCGACGCATCGCGAGCGGAGCCTCGAAGGATGCACGGCCCCGCTGCTGCAGGCGGGCCGTCGCCTTCGAGGGCCGCTGAAGAAGCGGCCACCTCAGGGTGACGGTGATGGAGCGGCGCTCGTATGAACGGAGTGTGAGGAAGCGCCGTCGCCTCTCACACCGACGCCAACTTCCTATACAGCGCGCTGTAGCTGCCGGCCGAGATGCTCCAGGAGAACGAGCGCCCCATGGCGCTGCGGCGCATGGTGTCGAGCTGGTCGTGCGCCACGAAGGCCGAGAAGGCCCGGCGCACGCCGCCGAGGAAGGAATCGCGCGAGGGTTTCGAGAACAGGAATCCGGTCTCGCCGTCGGTGATGGTCTCGGCAAGGCCGCCGGTCTGGTGCCCGATCGGCAGCGAGCCGAAGCGCTGGGCGTACATCTGGCTGAGCCCGCACGGCTCGAAGCGCGACGGCATCAAGGTGAAGTCGCTGCCGGCAAAGATGCGGCGGGCCTGGGCGTCGTTGAAGCCGATCACCACGCCGATGGCGTCGGGGCGGCGGCGATGCGCGTCGATCAAGGCCTGCTCGAGCGCCGGCTCACCGGAGCCGGTGACCACGATCTGCCCGCCGGCATCGACGATTTCATCGGCGGCCGACAGCACGAGGTCGATGCCCTTTTGATGCACGAGCCGGGCGACGATGCCGAACATCGGGCCGCGCGAGACCGCCAAGCCGAACTGCTTGCGGACGTAATCCGCGTTGGCCTTCTTGCCGACCCAGTCGCCGGCGCCGAATTGCTGGGCGAGTTGGGCGCAGGAGCGCGGGTCCCAGCTCTCGTCGATGCCGTTGAGGATGCCGGTGAGCTCGGCGGCGTCGGAGCGGACGCGAAGCAGTCCCTCGAGGCCACAGCCGAATTCCTCCGTCGTGATCTCGCGCGCATAAGTGCCGCTGACGGTGGTGAGGTGCGAGGCGTAGACGAGGCCGGCCTTGAGGAAGGAGACCTGATCATAGAATTCGACGCCGTCGATGTGGAAGGAGCTCTCCGGTGCGCCGATCCGCCGCAGCGAGTCCTTCGGGAAGAGGCCCTGATAGGCGAGGTTGTGAATGGTCAGGATCGACGGCAGCTTGGCGCCGCGCCAGGCAAGATAAGCCGGCACGAGCGAGGCCTGCCAGTCATTGGCATGGATAAGGTCTGCTGCCCAATTCTTGTCCAGCTTGCCCATGGCGAGCTCAGCCGCTGCCGAGGCAAGGCGCGCGAAGCGGATGTCGTTGTCCGGCCAGTCGTGCCCGGACTCGTCGCCATAGGGGTTGCCGGGGCGGTCGTAAAGTTGTGAGCACAACAGCACGTAGACCGGCAGTCCGTCCTTGGTCGCGGCGCGGCCGAGCGAGCAGGCCGGCATTTCCGCGAACGCGGGGCTGCGGCCAACGATCTGAATATGCGTGAGTTGCTCGATGATGTCGCGATAGCCGGGCAGCATGATCCGGATATCGGCAAAGGAGCGAAGGGCGCGGGGGAGGGCGGCCGAAACGGCTCCAAGTCCGCCAACGCGGACGAAGTCGTCCATCTCTGTGGTGACGAACAAGACCCTCAAGAACAGCTGCCCTCTTCCGATCCCGTTCGCTACTATGCAAGAACGGGTCCAGTTGTCCCGGAATTCTTAAAGCCCGCCCACGCGGCGCGCCCGTTCGGTAAACACTTTCCTACTCAGCCGCCGCCCTCTAGGGTCGCCGCATCAACAACAGAGAACTTCGATAGTTCCTAAGAGACCCAAGGACGTAAGCAGGCATGCAGCTAGCAGATAAGCATGAGGGGACGACGACAAAGGCGTTCGCGGGGCTGCGCGTCCTGGATTTTTCGACCACGATCGCCGGTCCCCATTGCACGCGGATGCTCGCCGACATGGGCGCCGAGGTCATCAAGATCGAGACCGACGGCGGTGAGACGATGCGGACCCGACCGCCGCTGCGCCAGGGGTGCAGCACCGCCTTCGGCCAGCTCAATGTCGGCAAGAAGAGCCTGGTGCTCGACCTCAAGTCCGAAGACGGCAAGGAGGCGGTGCGCCGGCTGGCCGCGAGCGCGGACATCCTGGTCGAGAACTTTCGCCCCGGCGTGATGCACCGGCTGCGGCTCGACTACGACAGTCTGCGTCCGCTCAACCCCAAGCTGATCTACTGCTCGATCTCGGGCTACGGCCAGACCGGCCCCTCGGCCGAGCTGCCGGCCTATGCGCCGGTGATCCATGCGGCCTCCGGCTACGACATGGCGCATCTCTCCTACCAGCCCGGCCGCAGCCGCCCCGATTCCTGCGGCATCTATCATGCCGACGTCGTCACCGGCACCTACGGCTTCGGCGCAATCGCGTCCGCGCTCTATCAGCGCACTGTGACAGGGGTTGGCCAGCACATCGACGTCTCCATGATGGAAACCATGCTGTCACTGACGCTGACCGAATTGCAGACCTCGCAATTCACGGTGAAGCCGACCGCGCGCCCGATGTTCGGGCCAACCGAGACGGCAAACGGCTATGTCATGATCACTGTCGCCAGCGAAAAGACGTTTCAGGGCTTGATGGGAGTGATCGGCCGCCCCGCCTGGATCTCCGATCCGCGCTTCTCGACCTACGCCGCGCGCCGCGAGAACTGGGTCGAGATGATGGACGGCGTCGAAGCCTGGTCACGGCAGCTCACGACCGATGCGTGTCTCGCCACGCTGGGCTCGGCCGGCGTGCCGGCTTCGGCCTATCGCACCGTGTCCGAGGCACTGACCGATCCGCAACTCGCGCACCGGCAGGCGCTCTCCGAGGTGCGCGACGAGGGAGGCTCCTTTCAGGTGCTCAACGTGCCGTTCCGGATGTCGGGCGCCGACACCAAGCCCGCCAAGACGATGGCCGTGCTCGGCGAGCATACGGATGCGCTGCGCGACGAAGTCGGCCTCGCCGATGATGCGCCAATTCCGACGGGCAAAACGGCCGCGACACGCTGAAACTGGGTGTCGTGCAACAAGCAATGCGGCCTTGCGTTCCGTCGGCTTGTCATCATCGGCTAGCGTCGACTAGACAGGCCCAGGTTTGTCTCGCCACGCCGCCCATGGCATGGTGGGCGATAACGACAAGCATGCCGGGAGGACGCCAATGAAGAGTTTCAAGGTTGCCGATTTCAAGGCGCCGCTGCAGGAGTTCGACGAGGCGACGCCGCAACCCTCGGGCACGCAGGTGCTGATCAAGGTGAAGGCGGCCGGCGTCTGCCACAGCGATCTCCACATCTGGGAAGGCGGCTACGATCTCGGCCATGGCCGCAAGCCGCTGTCGCTGAAGGACCGCGGCATCAATCTGCCGCTGACCATGGGGCACGAGACGGTCGGCGAAGTCCTCGCCTTCGGCCCCGACGTGAAGCCGACCGACCAGGGCGACCTCAAGCTCGGCGACGTCGGTCTCGTCTATCCCTGGATCGGCTGTGGTAAATGCGCCACGTGTCTGGCGGGCGACGAGAACATGTGCCTGACGCCGCGCTCGCTCGGCGTCTATTGCGACGGCGGCTATTCCGATCACATGCTGGTGCCGCATCCGCGCTATCTGCTCAATCTGAAGGGCCTCGACCCATCGACGACCGCGCCCTATGCGTGCTCGGGCGTCACCACCTACAGCGCGCTGAAGAAAGTCGAGCAGCATTTCGACACGCCGATCGTGATGTTCGGTGCCGGCGGCCTCGGCCTGATGGCCCTGTCGCTCTTGAAGGCGATGGGCGGCAAGGGCGCGATCATGGTCGATATCGACGCCAGAAAGCGCGAGGCGGCTGAGAAGGCCGGCGCGCTCGCCACCGTCGATCCCAAGGCGCCGGATGCGCTGGAGCAGCTTGCGAAGAAGGCGGGCGGCCCGATCCGCGCCGTGATTGACCTCGTCGGCAACGCCGCGACGACGCAGCTCGGATTCGACTGCCTGACCAAGGGCGGCAAGCTCGTCATCGTCGGCCTGTTCGGCGGCGGCGCGACCTGGGCGCTGCCGCTGATTCCGATCAAGGCGGTGACGATCCAGGGCAGCTACGTCGGCAATCTGCGCGAGACGCAGGAGCTGCTCGAGCTCGTGCGAACAAAAAGGGTGCCGCCGATCCCCGTGACGACAGCCCCGCTCGCCAAGGCCAATGACGCGCTGCTGCAATTGCAGCAGGGCGCGGTGGTCGGGCGCACGGTGCTGACGCCGTAACGAACGCTCTCTCCTCCGTCATTACGAGGAGCGAAGCTACGAAGCAATCCAGACTGCCCCCCGCGGAAAGATTCTGGATTGCTTCGCTTCGCTCGCAATGACGACTTGGCTAACTTCTTTCTCGAGGCCCTCCATGTCCGCAAACAACGCCTTCCACATTGCCGTGCTCGCCGGTGACGGCATCGGTCCCGAAGTCATGGCGCCGGCCCTCGAGGTGCTGCGCAAGATCGAGCAAAAATCGGATCTGCGCTTCCGCTTCACCGAGGCGCCGGCCGGCGCCAACAATTATCTCGCCACCGGCAAGTCGATGCCGGATAGCACGATCAAGCTGTGCGAGGAGGCGGACGCGATCCTGCTCGGCGCCTGCGGCCTGCCGTCGGTGCGCTACCCCGACAACACCGAGATCGCGCCGCAGATCGAGCTGCGTTTCATCTTCGATCTCTATGCCGGCGTGCGGCCCGCGCGCCTCATTCCCGGCGTGCCGAGCCCGATCGTCGGTGCTGACCAGCGCGGCATCGATCTCGTCGTCATCCGCGAATCCACCGAGGGCCTGTTCGCCTCGATGGGCAAGGGCGTCGTCACCCATGAGGACGCGCGCGAGACCATGGTGATCACGCGCCGGACATCAGAGCGCCTGTTCGAGTTCTCGTTTCGCCTGGCGGAGCGGCGCAAGGCGCGCGGCAAGCCCGGTGCGCTCACCTGCGTCGACAAGGCGAATGTGTTCAAGGCGTTTGCGTTCTTCCGCGGCATCTTCGACGAGATCGAGAAGAAGCATCCTGATGTGAAGACCGACCGGCTCTATGTCGATGCCTGCTCGGCGATGCTGGTCAAGCGGCCCTGGGATTTCGACGTGATGGTGATGGAGAACATGTTCGGCGACATCGTCTCCGACATCACCGCGAGCCTGATCGGCGGCCTCGGCATGGCGCCGTCGGCCGACATCGGCGACAAATACGCCGTGTTCCAGCCCTGCCACGGCACCGCGCCCGATATCATGGGGCAGGGCAAGGCCAATCCCACCGGCATGATCCTGTCGGCGGCGATGATGCTGGACTGGCTCGCCGACAAGCACGGCATCGAGAGTGCGGCGGAAGCCGGCGAGACCATCGAGCGTGCGGTGGATCAGGTCTATGCCGGCGGCATCAAGCCGATGGAATTCGGCGGCAGCAACGGCACGGCGGATATTACCAAGGCGGTGCTGGCGGCGCTGTAGTCAAAGAAAAGGGGCCCGCAGGCCCCTTCGTGTTCACCAGCGGCGCCAGTGGTGATGGCGGTGACCCCAGCCCCACGGACGGGGGCCGTAGAAGCGTCGCGGGCCGCCGTAATAGCCGTAGGCGCCGTAATAGTTCGGACGCCAGAAGCAACGGCCCCAGGGGTTGCAGACCCAGCGCACCTGATCGATGTCAGCGGCCGGGCCGCTCGCGATTCGATCCGCCTGGGGAATGCCGTTCGGCATTGCCGCGAACGCCGAGCCCGAGGCGAGCGCCGCACCGCCCAGAGCTGCGAGACCAAGAACAGCAAATTTGAATTTCATCGCAATCTCCTCGTTGGTGGCGAGAGAACCTGCGACAGATAAACTGGTTGCTATCGGGGTGCGGTCGTGCGCGGATTTAATCTTCCTGAATGAAGGTTCAGATTCAGCGCCCCTGGAATTTGGGCCGGCGTTTCTCCATGAAGGCTTGCCGGCCCTCGCGGAAATCCGCGCTGTCCATGCAGGCATGGCCGACCGCCTGGATTGCCTCCATGTCGCGCTGGCTTTCGTCCTTCAGCACCTGCGCGATGGTGATCTTGGCGGCCTTGATTGCGAGCGGGGCGTTCTCGGAGATGGTCTGCGCGATCGACATGGTCTCGCCCCAGAGCTCGCCCTCCGGGAACACGCGCTCGACGAGACCGATGCGCAGCGCCTCGGCGGAATCGATCCGCATGCCCGTGTACATCAAGAGGCGCGCCCAGGACGGGCCGACCAGCGACACCAGATGCTTCAACCCGTCATAACCATAGGCGATGCCGAGCCTGGCCGCGGGAATGCCGAACTGACTGCCGTGTGCGGCGATACGAATGTCGGCGAGCATCGCGACCTGCATGCCGGCGCCGAGACAGAAGCCCTCGATGCAGGCGATCGTCGGTTTGGGATAGTCGGCCAGCAGCGCGCGCTGGGCGGCGCTGCGCCTAGCGTATTCCTCGGACGCGGCCGCGTTATGGCGCGTCTTCTCGAACTGGCTGATGTCGGCGCCGGAGACGAACGCCTTGCCGCCGGCTCCGCGCAGGATCACGACGCGCACCGTCTCGTCGTCGCGCAAGGCCGTCAGCGCCGCGCCAAATCCCTCCCACATCTCCAGCGACATCGCGTTGCGCTTGTCGGGATTGTTGAAGGTGATCACGCCGACGCCACTGGCTGCGTGCTTGAGGATCTTGCCGTCGGCGTAAGGTGTTTCGGTCGTGCTGGAAATGCCGGGCATCGCGCGCTCGCTTGTCATGTGCGGGAGGCAATGTGCTGCGCGGACGCTTGCGGGGTCAACCGGGGCAGGGCGCGCGAGTCTGCATCCGCCTGTTCCGCGATTGCATGGCGCTTCGTCCTAAGCATCGTGCCGCAAAGAAAAAGGGGCGGTCGAACCGCCCCGGAAAGGCCGCGCGTAAGCGCGCGAGCCGGAATATGCTCGTCCGGTCTCGTTCAATCCGGCCGCGCCCCGTGACGCGGCGGATTGAAGATCGGCCCTAAAAGGCAGACCGTCGATCGACCTCAGCTTTCGTTCGCTGCGATAGATTCCATCAACGAGACGAGCTGACGTTGCACCGTCTGGTCCTTGATCTTGCTGTAGGCGCGCAACAGGCGGAGGCTGAATGCGCTGTCGAGGAACAGCAGGCTCTCGACTTCGCGGGCCTTGTTGTCGCCGTCGTAGAAGAAGGTCACGGGCACATCGAGGGCGGAGGCGATCTGCTGAAGTCGAGCCGCGCCGACGCGATTGACGCCCTTCTCGTATTTCTGGACCTGCTGGAAGCTGACGCCAAGCTTCTCACCGAGCTCCGCCTGCGAGATCTTCATCTCGACGCGCCGCAGACGGATCCGCTTGCCAAGCTCAATGTCGGGCTTGCCGGCACTGCGCTGCTTCATTCTTTTTGCCGCTGCTTTCATCTTTGTTCTCACCTTTGTTCTTCGGTTGAAAATCCCCCGAAGAGCTGGGTCAGGGGTTCGCCCATATACGAGTCCTTGAATTCATGCGGGTGCACGAACTCTTCCTTAAACCACGGGAAGCGAGCGGGACTGAAAGCTTCGATCAGCCAGTCGATCATGTGCCGCACGCGCGGAATACGGCCGCTACCGGGATGGTAGGACAACCAGATATCCAGCGGTCGGTTCAGCTCGACCTCCAGTGGAATCAACTTCCCGCCAAGCGCAATGGCATAGCTGGGAAAGACGCCGATGCCGGCGCCATTCGCGACGGCCCAATAGTTGGCGCTCGAGACGTTGGTCTTCATGACCAGGAGGTCACGTTCCGAAACGCCCGGGAAGAAGCTCTCGAAGGATTCCTTGGCGGCGAGCTGATCGGCGAATTGCAGCACCAGGCGATGCTTGATCAATTCCGCCGCCGAACGCGGCGCGCCGTGCTTTTCAATGTATTTTTCGGAGGCCCAGAACATCAGGTGCATGCGGCCGAGCCGTACCAGCTTGATGTCGAGCGCCGAGGGACGCGACAGATGGATGGCGACGTCGGCCTCGTGACGCGAGACGTCGGCCGAACGCATCGCGCAATGCAGGTCGACCAGAATCTTCGGATAGGCGTGCTGGAATTCAACCAGGCGCGGAGCGAGCCAGAACGTGCCGAGCCCCTCGGTAACGGCGACCCGAACCTCGCCGGACAGGGCATTGGCCATCGAGTCGCTGGCGCGCAGCACGTCGAAGGTGGCGGCCTCCATGCGCTCGACGGCGGAGACCACCAGCGCGCCTTCATCGGTCAGATGGGTGCCGTGGACGTCGCGGGTGAACAGCGTCGTGCCGGTCTGGCGTTCGAAATCGTCGATCCGCCGGCGCACGGCGTTGATCGACAACGACAAGCGCTCGGCCGCCGAGCGGAAACTCCCGCATCGGACGACTTCGAGAAATATGCGGGCCGTATCCCAATCAGAGAGGCCGCTGAGATTTGTCTTTGGGCGTTCCGCCAGATGAACGCCCCTTTCCGCTAAGGAGTGCATACAATTTCCTTCGGGAGGCTAAACTGGCAGAATCTGGCGCAAACCACAACCACTGCGGGTTGGGGGACGTAAAGTTTTGAACGTCATCCTTACTACCTCGTGGGTGGTATCGGAGTGCTGCCAATGGCTGGGGAATCGGGCGGACTATTTGCCTGGATGAGGGGTGTAGCGTGAGTTCCGTTGCGAGCCGTCAAATGGCTGCGGGATTGCAGGCCCTGTTCGCATTGAATGACTTTGCGCGAGAGCGGGCGCCGTCTCCCTCGACGGATCAATCACAGCGCGCCAGGCGTTTTCTCCCGAACTGCTTCGGCAATGACCAACTGCGCAGCGCAGCGATATCGGCCGGAATCGCGGTTCCAAGGCTGAAACCGATTGAAATCAGGTTCGGAGGCGCAGCGGCCTCATGCTATCCTCGGTATTCCATGGGGGCCGAAGGGGTCGTCACAACCACGTCTCGCAGGCCGAATTAACGGAAAGAACGCCGGTGTCGCATTCAGACGAACAGTTGCAGTCGGTGCTGGAAACGCTCGAGGAGTGCCGCAGGGTTCTCAACGCGTGCGACAGCCGTGAGTCGGCCGAGCTGCTGTCCATCGCCATCCTCGACGTCAGGATGAAACTCAAAGGAATTGACAGCGCCGATCTCAAGGCGCTGTGCGACGAAATGCTGCGGAGCGCCGCGAGCGAACCGCCGTCCCCTTCCAAGCAGACGCAGGACCAGCCCCGGCGTCCGCTGCTCCGCGTGGTGAAGTAGCCGCGCCGCCGAGTTTCGCTTTTTGGCGAGATTTGTGCGCGTCCCGATGCCGCACCTGTGATCGCAGACGGCATCGGGAGGAGCCCTGGTTTCGTGCGCCTCTGTTGCGCATTCCCCGGCATCGGCTACACCAGAGCCGGTTCGGCTCCGGGCCGGACGCATTCCCCCGCGCGCCCTACCGGCACCTGAGATGGCTCAGACGGCATCATGCAAAATGTTTCGATCCCGGCGGCGCTGATTGCCGGCCTCGTCAGCTTCCTCTCGCCTTGCGTCCTGCCGCTGGTTCCGCCGTATCTGATCTATCTCACGGGCGCCACGATCGAGCATGTCGAGAGCGACGAGCCGGCCTCGACCTCCAAGCGCGCGATCATGATGTCGGCGCTCCTGTTCGTGCTTGGCTTCTCCACGGTGTTCGTCGCGCTCGGCGCCAGCGCCTCGCTGATCGGCGGGCTGATCCGCGCCTGGTCGGCCGAACTGTCGATCCTCGCCGGCCTCGTCATCATCGTCATGGGCCTGCACTTCCTGGGCTTGACGCGCATCGGCCTGTTGATGCGCGAGGGCCGACTGCCGATCCCCAAGCCTGTTGGCCTCTGGGGGGCCTATATCATGGGCCTCGCCTTCGCCTTCGGCTGGACGCCCTGCATCGGCCCGATCCTCGCCGCGATCCTCTCGATCGCCGCGGCTGAAGCCACGGTGACGAAGGGCGCCGGCCTGCTCGCGGTCTATTCGGCCGGCCTCGGCATTCCCTTCTTGATTGCCGCGCTGATGATCGAACAGTTCTCCGCGCTGTTCGCGCGCATGAAGGGCCATCTCGTCACGGTCGAGCGCGCCATGGGCGTGCTGATGGTGATCACCGGCATCGGCTTCCTCACCGGTGCAGTCTCGAATGTGAGCATCTGGCTGCTCGAGACGTTTCCGGCGCTGCAGACGATCGGGTAGGGCGCGCCCGTGGCGGCGTTCGGGAATGAAGATGATTGCTTCGGCCAATCGTCATTGCCTGATGCTCGACAGACGTCTGCGGTCGGACCCACCCCGGGAAGTGTTGGATTGTTCAATTGCCGGGGACGGCACGTATAGGCGGACTTATCGGCCGATTTTCTTAATGCAAGTTGGTTCGCCGCTGGGGTGAGGGGTGCAATCCCAATCAGGTCCGAAGCCCGCACCGGCGTTTCGCTGTGGCAGGAAAGGGAAATATATCGCAACCAGCGCAAAGATGCCGACAGCGATAATTGCGGACGCCAGCATCCATAGAATGCCCGCGCGATCCGGATTCCAGCGGAGCTGCCGCATTGATGCTTCCTTGGATTGGGATGCTTCACGGCCGTATCATCCATGCGATGTGGCGCTCGCCACGCTCGTGCCGTTCCAATCCCAAGGTCACCGCGCCTCGTCAAGCGTGCAGATCACCGTGCAGACGACGCCGCGCGGCAGGAAGTCGACGGTTGCCTCGCCGCCGAGCTGGTCGCGCGCGCTGCGCTCGATCAGGCGCGAGCCGAAGCCGCGCTGCACCGGCGCCGTCACCGGCGGTCCACCGATCTCGGTCCAGATCAGCCGCAGCCGTGGCTTCGGCGCTTCCGTGATGACCTCCCAGTCCAGTGTCACCCGGCCGGTCTCGTTGGATAGCGCGCCGTATTTCGCGGCGTTGGTGGCGATCTCGTGCACGATCATCGACAGCACCACGGCGAGCCGCGGCGACAGCGGCACCGCGGGACCGGCCATGCGGATGCGGTCGGGACCATTGAGAAGGAAAGGCTGAAGGGCGCGGGCGATCACGTCCCGGAGTTCGGAGCCCGCCCATTTCTCCTGGCTCAGAAGGTTATGCGCTTCGGCCAGTGCACCGAGCCGGCCCTCGAACTTGGTCCGCTCGTCCCGGCTGGCGCTGCGGAAGGTCTGCACCGCGATCGCCTGCATCAAAGCCAGCGTGTTCTTGACGCGATGGTTGAGCTCCTCGATCAGGAGATTGTGCAGCATTTCGCCGCGCGCGATCGTGGTGGCCATCCTGACCGCGAAGGTCAGGCCGGTCAGCAGCAGGATGCCGCCGATCAGGCTGGTGATCGCGATGTTGCGCCAGAGCGGTGCGATCAGCGAGCCTTCGTCGACGCCGGCGGCGATAGTCCAGCCCGTCAGCTGCGATCGTGTGTAGGCAGCGGCAAGGGCGACGCCGTCGAGCGACACCGTTGGGAGCGCTGCCTCGCTACGGCCGAACATCTCGGCATAGAGCGAGGGCGAAGCACGCTTTCCGAACGATTCATTGGGGTTCGGCGCGCGTGCAAATACGATGCCCTTGGTGTCGAGCAGAGAGACGGTCCAGAGCTGGTCGGGCCGCTGCTTCTCCACCAGTTCCTGAAAGATGCTGATCGGCGGGCTGAAGCAGAGGTCGTAGATCACCTCGCCGTTGCGGAACACCGGAACCTCGACGGTGAGGACCTGCCGCCCATTGATCGCGCCTGTGAACAGGTCGGAATATTGCGGCGACCTGGTCGCGAACACCTTTTCGATGATCTCCAGATGGCCGCGCGGCGGCAGGCTTGCGGTGTCTTCCGTTGCGGAGGAGAACAACAGCCGGCCTTTCCGGTCGGAGATCAGCACCAGGCCGCCCTTGCCATACTGGTCGACGAAGCCGAGGGCGATGCGGCGAAAGTTTTGGAAGTCGTCGTTGCGCAGTGAATTCGTCAACGCCAGGACCTGCAGGCCGCCGGTCATCCGCTGCACCTCGGAATCGAGCACGAGGCGCATGCTGCGCACGTTCTCCAGGACGCGGCGGGTCGCGTCGCTTCGGTCCTGCTTGTAATTGTAGAAGACAATGCCAACCGCAAAGACGATCAGCGGCAACATCGTTCCCGTGACGAGAAGAGCGAGCCGGACCGGCAGGGTGAGCTTTGACAAACGCAGGCGTCCCGGTTCCGGCGCAGCGGGCCGGATTATGATTTTGGGAAGACCATACGGGCGGGGCTTGCGCGGCGCCACGGTTTTCGCATCTGCAAGCCGCCGAGAGCTGCGATTTTGCAGCGCAGTTCGGGATGCCCGCGCATCAGCTCAGGCTCATTGCGGTCAGAAGTAGACACATGATGTAGATAGCCGCCAGGCTGAGCTGCAAACCCGGGCCTCTCGATGCGATGTCATGCGGCCGGCGAGGGCCACCAGCTTTGAACTCGCCACCCACGCCTCGATCAATCGATTTCCTCAACCGCCGTACGTGCACAGCGTTCCCTGGCATAGGAACAAATTGCCATTTTTTCCCGTTTGTAGATCGGACCGGGCCGGAAGCCCGGCCATTGGAGGAGGAGAAAATGAAGGTGAAAATAGCGACCGCAGCGCTGATGCTTGCTGCATTGTCCCTACCGGCGTTCGCGGCCGACGAGTTCTATGTCGTCCAGGACGTCAAGACCAAGAAGTGCACCGTCGTCGACAAGAAGCCGACAGAGACCTCCATGACCGTGGTCAGCCCGTCGGGCACGATCTACAAGTCGCGGACCGAAGCCGAAAGCGGCATGAAGACCGTCAAGGTCTGCACGTCAAATTGAGGAGGATGACAAATGCCAGTCCTTATTTTGTGGGCCGTGCCGGCCGTTCTGGTGATCGGCGGCGGCATTTATCTGATTGGCCATATGCACTAGGCCTGCATCAGCAGGCGAACGGGCCTGTGCGCGCAGCGCACAGGTCCGGTAAGTCTTCGGACCTCGCAAGTCTTCGGATAATGGAAAGCGTGGGCCCCGCGCCAGCCCGAGCACGAGTTGCAGTGCAACAGGTCGTGCAGGGGGAGCCCTGCGACGAAGGAGTCCCCCCAGCGCAGTCGAAATGACTTCCGTCCCGCCGAGGTTTTTCATACGCTCCCTCTCGCAAGCCGCATACCGGCTGCGCTCACGCCCCGGCGACAGGGGCGGAGCATCAAAGGGAGGGGAGACGATGAAGCGAAGGTCATTTCTCGCTGGTATCGGTGCGACCACCGCGGCGGCTACGATCGGCATGCCGTCGATCCTCAGGGCGCAAGCACCGATCACCCTGAACGGCGCAGTGCAGTTCAACGACGACCACGCCTTCAACCGGGCGCTGCTCCGGTTCGAGGAGCTGGTGAAGAAGTACTACGGCAAGCCCGTCAACTTCACCCTGCACAGGAACTCCTCGCTCGGTCTCGAGAAGCAATACTTTGAGTACATGTCACAGGGCAAGGCCGTGGATTACGGCATCGTCTCGCCGGCCCACATGTCGACCTTCGCCAAGGCGGCCCCGTTCATCGATGCGCCCTTCGTGTTCAAGGGCATCGACCACATGAACAAGGTCGTCGAAGCCAATATCCTGGCGCCGATCGCCGACGAAGTCGCGGCGAAGGCCGAGGTGGTTCTGATCGGTTATTCCGGCGGCGGCATCCGCAACATCTTCGCCAACAAGCCGCTCAAGAATCTTGCCGATCTCAAGGGGCTCAAGGTTCGCGTGCAGGGCGCGCCGATCTGGTCGAAGACCTTTGCGGCCGTCGGCATGAGCCCGACCGTGATCGCCTATAACGAAATCTACAACGCGATCCAGAACGGCGTGATATCGGCCGGCGAAAACGAGGCGGCGGGCGTCGAAGCGATGAAGTTCTACGAAGTGGCGCCGCATCTCAACCTGACCCAGCACGCCGTGTCGATCCGGCCGATCTGCTTCTCGGTGAAGACGCTGAAGACCTTGCCGAAGGATTTGCAGGACGCGATCATGAAGGCCGGCAAGGAAGCCGGCGACTATGGTCGTCAGCTCGAGTCGAGCGAAGAGGTCGTCAAGCTCGACACGCTCGAGAAGGCCGGCAAGCTCAAGCGCGTCCCCTTCGAGGAGCGGGACGCCATGAAGAAGCTCGCCGATCCCGTGATGGCCACCTACGCCAAGGAAATCGGTGCGGAAGGCATTTTCGAGAAGATCAACGTCGTCTGAGATCGCTCTGTCCGCCGACAGCATTTCCGGGCAGGCCCCGCTTCCTGCCCGGACATGGCGGACGACTGCCGCACGGAGTCCCAATGTCTGAAATGCCCGTCCCGTCCACACCGTCGCTGTGGCGTCGCATCACGGCGGCCTATGCGAAATTCCTGGAATTCCTGCTGGCCATATGCGTCGGCATTCTCGTCATTCCCGTCACGCTGCAGATCATTTCACGCTACACGCCCCTCATTCCGTCCTACATCTGGACGGAGGAAATGGCGCGATTCCTGTTCGTCTGGACGATCATGATCGGCGCCATGGTCGGCGTGCGCGAGGCGCAGCATTTCGAGGTCGACGTGTGGCCGGACCTGACGCGGCGGTCGGAGGCTGCCGTGCGGATCCTGGCGCGCCTTGGCGTGCTGGCACTGGCGCTGGTGTTCGTGGTGGCCGGCCTGGAGTTCACCCGCTTCGCCTGGAACAGGACCTCTGAACTGGCCGATCTGCCGCTTTGGCTGATTCACGTCGCCTGGCCCGTTGCCGGCGTCACGTGGATCATCTTCGCGGGTGAACAGATCATCGATGAGATGCGCATTCTGGTTGGGGCAGAGCGATGAGCGGCAATGTACTTTCTGCCGGACAGGCCGCGATGGTGCTGTTCGGGGTCTTCATCGGCCTGCTCATCGTGCGCGTGCCAGTCGCTTTCGCGCTCGGTCTCGCCTGCGTCCCGATCTTGCTGATCGAGCCGCACCTGTCGCTGATGATGCTCGCGCAGGAAACGTTCAACGCCTACAACTCCTTCATCCTGCTCGCGGTCCCCTTCTTCCTGCTGACCGCGAACCTGATGAGCATCGGCGGCATCACCGACCGTCTGGTGACGCTGTCGCGCTCGATGGTCGGGCACTGGCCGGGATCGCTGGCGCAGATCAACGTCGTGCTGTCGGTGTTCTTTGCTGGCATCTCGGGCTCGTCGACCGCAGACGCGGCGAGCCAATCAAAAATCTTCATCGATGCCCAGACCAAGGAAGGCTACGACCTTTCGTTCTCGATCGCGATCACCGCGGTTTCCGCGGTGCTGGCAGTCATCATCCCACCGTCGATCCTCATGATCGTCTGGGGCGGGCTGATCTCGACCTCGATTGCGGCGATGTATCTGGCCGGCATCGTGCCGGGTCTGCTGATCGCGGGCGCGCAGATGGCGACGGTGCACGTCTACGCCGTCCGACGCGGCTACCCGACTTATCCAAAGTCGACCTGGGTGGAGATGCGCTGCGCCATCTGGAAGTCGATACCTGCGCTGATGACGCCGTTTATCATCGTGGGCGGCATTCTGCTCGGCTGGTTCACCGCGACAGAGTCGGCTTGTGTCGCCGTGCTCTATTCCGTAGCGCTCTCGGCTTTCTTCTACCGCGAGACGGGTATCCGCGAATTGTACAAGGCGCTGCTGGACACCGGGCGCCTTGCCGGCGTGGCGCTGTTCTGCGTCGGCACGGCAAGCGCGTTCGGCTGGCTGCTCGCCTATTACAAGATCCCGCAGGAGCTGCTGGCCAATGTCTCGACCTGGGGCATGGGCAGCGTTGCGGCCGGCTTCTTCATCGCCTTCTGCTTCCTGGTGGTGGGCTGCTTCCTCGACGCCATCCCCGCCATCATTATCGTCGGCACCGTGCTGGAGCCGCTCGCCAAGTCGGTCGATCTCCATCCGGTCCAGTTTGCGATCATTTCCATCGTATCGCTGGCCTTCGGACTGGTGACGCCACCCTATGGCCTCTGTCTGATGATCGCCTGTTCGATCGCGGGCGTGAGGCTGCGCTATGCGCTGAAGGACACGGTGATCATGCTGATCCCGATGCTGCTCGTGCTGGCGGCCGTCATCGTCTGGCCCAGCGTGTCGCTGTTCCTGCCACGCCTGATCGTGCCGGAAATGCTCAAATGAGCGTCTGATGGCGCGATCCCGCGGCCGTGGGCCGCGGGATCGGTTCGATTGGTTACAGGTTGCTCTCGGTAATCGCGGCGTAGACCATGCTGCGGAGTTCGCGGCGGAGCGGATAGGCGCTCGACGGCAGCACCTGCGTCATGAAGATCGCGATCAGCTCTTCGGCCGGATCAATCCAGAACGAGGTGGTGGCCGCGCCGCCCCAATTGTATTCGCCGGGGCTGCCCGCAATCAGCGTCTCGGCCGGACGCATCGTCACGGCAAAGCCGAGGCCGAAGCCGATGCCGTTATAGGTGGCTTCCGAGAACAGCGAACGCGAGACTTCCGGCAGTGCATGGCCGCCCGGAATGTGGTTGGTCGTCATCAGCGCCAACGTCTTCGGCCCGATCAGCCTGACGCCGCCAAGTTCGCCGCCGTTGAGCAGGGCGCGGCAGAAAGTGAGATAATCCGCGACCGTCGAGCAGAGGCCGCCGCCGCCGGAGATGAAGGAGGGAGGCGCCAGGAAGGAGCTCGTTGTCGGATCGTCCTGGAGCGTCAGGCCCTCGCGACGCTGGCCGGCATGGAAGGTCATGCCGCCACCGGGATCGGCGGAATAGCAGGCCGCGAACCGATGCGCTTTCGAGGCCGGCACATGGAAGTCGGTGTCGGTCATCCCGAGCGGATCGAGAATGCGTGACTTAAGGAACTGCTCGAAGGGCATGCCGGAGATCTTGCCGACGAGATAGCCGAGCACGTCGGTTGCGACTGAGTAATTCCAGGCCTCGCCCGGCGAGAATTCCAGCGGGATCTTGGCAAGCGCTTCGATCATGGTTTGAAGCGTACCTGATTTCTCGACCTCGCCGATCTTCTCGGCCCGATAGGCGGCGTCGACATTGGAGCGCTGCTGGAAGCCGTAGGTGAGACCTGAAGTATGGCGCAGGAGATCGACGATCAGCATCGGCCGCGAGGGCGGCCGGGTCAGGAAGGCGGGGTAGGTGCCGGCGACGAATACGCCGAGATCCTTCCATTCCGGAATGTATTTTGCGACGGGCTCGTCGATGGCGACGAGGCCCTGCTCGACCAGCATCATGAAGGCGACGCTGGTGAGCGGCTTGGTCATGGAATAGATGCGGTAAATCGTGTCGTCCTTGACCGGCAGCTTGCGCTCGACATCGGCAAGGCCCTGAACCGAGCTGTGCGCGACCTTGCCGCGCCGGTAGACCAGAAGATGCGTGCCCGGGAAGCGGCCGGCATCGATGTAGCGGCTCTTCAGATGCGCATCGATGCGGTCGAGTGCGGCCTTGGACATGCCGACGGATTCGGGCGAGGCGGGGGTAGGGGCAAGCATCAGTTCCTCCGGGCAGTTTTGTCGGTCCGTTGATAGCCAAATGACGGCCTCATTCCAAGCCGCTCGCGCTTAACGCAGGGGGGCCGGCTGGTGTAGGCTGCCCCCTGGAACGCCGCCAAGGAGCCCCCGGGGCCAACGAGAAAAACACAGGGCAAGCCATCATGACGCAGTTCAACGAGACTGATCTCACCGAAGCCGTCGTTAGGAGCTTCGACAGCACGCCCAATCCGCGCGCGAAATTCCTGCTCCAGGAATTGGTGAAGTCGCTGCACGATTACGTGAGCAAGACCGGCCTCACTTTCGAGGAGTGGGACTACGCCATCGATTTCCTGACCCGCACCGGGCAGAAATGCACCGACACCCGCCAGGAGTTCATCCTCTTGTCCGACGTGCTCGGTGTCTCCATGCTGGTCGACGCGGTCAACCATCGCGACCGCGACGGCGCGACCCAGACCACCGTGCTCGGCCCATTCTATGTTGGCGAGCACAAGGTGACGGCGCATGGCACCGACATCTCGCCGAACAACCAGACCGGCGAGCGGATGTTCGTGCAGAGCCGCGTCACGGATTTGAAGGGCAAGCCGCTCGCGAACGTCCCCGTCGACGTCTGGCATGCCGATGACGACGGCTTCTACGATTCCCAGAAGGCCAATTATGACGAGGTCGGCGCCTCCGCCCGGGCGCGCTTCATCACCGACGATGACGGCCGCTTCTTCTTCCGCACCATTTTGCCGTGCAGCTATCCGATCCCGACCGACGGGCCCGTCGGCGAGATGATCGTGCAGACCATGCGCCATCCGATGCGCCCCGCGCATGTGCACTTCCTGGTCAATGCGAAGGGCTATGAGCCGCTGATCACCCACGTCTTCATGGACGGCGACAAATACCTGGATTCCGACGTGGTGTTCGGGGTCAAGGACGACCTCGTCGCCAAGGTCGAGCCGCGCAACGATGCTACGATGCCCGACGGCACCAAGGCGAACGGGCAGTGGCACCTGATGACCTACGAATTCCACCTCAAGCCCGGCGGCGGCATGGCGCCGAAACCGCTGGGGGTGAAGGCCGAGGAGCCGGCGTGACGGCCTTCACTAAAGCGCGATGAAATGAGGAGAATCGTCATCGCGCTTTAGGTTGTTGTTGAAGCATGATCTTTCCGGAAAATCGCTACGCACTTTTCCGGATCATGCTCTAGCCCAAAAGCCTACCTAAGTATGGTCGCTTGATACCTGCGCGCGGTGGCGTCGACCCGGTGCTTGGTGCTACCGATACATCCAGAGTGAAAGCAGCGGAACCGGCCCTGCGAGCCGGCAGTTGCGGGACAAGGCCGGCGGCGTAGCGCCCGCCGGCGCTTCTCCCGATCTAGCGGCGCTTCGCCGCTCAACTGATGCTTATTGCCATGGTTGGTGCAGAGAGTACGCCATGAGAAACATCGCCGATCTCCTGACTCGGTTCTGGCAGGGACGCCAACCCGTGTCCGATGCTCAGGTTGAGGTCATGACTGAAAACCGAGATCGATCCAGCATGGCTGATTTTGTCCGGATACTGCAGGCCTACGATCAAGCCCAGTAGGGCACGAGTTAGGGACGATCGCGCCAGTCAGTGATACAGACGTCCGAGCAACCGAAAGCCAAGAACCGAGATCGCACCGCTCGACAGGCCCCTCAGCGAGAGGATCTTGAAGTGTCGGAGTTCGGCCTGTGCGACGTACGAAGCGTTGCACGATCACCGATCATGGTTGGGGACCCATTCCTCCGCGGTTGAGTCCCAATGATGGGTGTCGTCGAAGTGTTTCCAGAGCGGTCGCCGTAGCTTGCTCTCACCGTTCTGTCGGTTTGCATTCGGTGCGCGGAGTTGACCGACAAGCGCCCCAGCCATCATCACCCATTCACGAGCGCCATATCGGGAGTGCCATTTGATTGCCGCGAGCATTGGATGCCTCCTTCAAAGCAAGAAGCCTCCGCGACATTAGCCTAGGCCAGGGGCACCGGGATGTAAACTACTTCACAGTCAGTCAACATCTTCGACATCGCTCTGGGCGATCACTCGCCGCGCTTGGCGCCGGAAGCTGACGCTTCCGCCCTCAGGCCCTACCGCGCGTGCAGCAGCGCCAGCAGCACGACGACGGCGCAGGCGAGCGCCGCCGAGGTCAGCTTCCAGAACATCAGCGGACTGCGCTCAAGGAGCGGCGTGATCCGCGTGTCGAGATACGCCGGATTCGGTGTGCGAAGCTCGAAGACAAATTCGGACAGATCCTCGTGCCGCTTGTAGGGATCGGGATGCAGCGCGCGCCTGAGCGCGCCGTCGACCCAGGCCGGCACGTTGCGATCGTCGTCGGCCGGGCGATACCGGAGCTTGCGCACGTCCGCCTTGCGCCGGATCCTGGCAACCTGGGTGCCGTAGGGAAGCTTTCCGGTCAGCATCTGGTAGCAGATCACCGCCAGCGAAAACATGTCGGAGCGCGGCGTGCCGCCCTGCCCAAGAAAATACTCCGGCGCCGTATACTGGACGGTGCCCAGGATTTCGTCGGCCTCGTCCGGCGGTGCCGCTTCCGCGACGCCGGCCACCCTGACCGATCCGAAGTCGATGATCTTCGCGGTGCCGGTCTTGTCGATCAGGATGTTGTCGGGCCTGAGGTCCTGATGCAGCATCTCCATGCGGTGGAAGGCGCGCAGGCCGGCGGCGATCTGCTCGATGAGGCCACGGACGGTTTCGAGATCGGGGCGCGGATTGTCGGTCATCCACTGCTTCAAGGTCTGGCCTTCGACGAACTCGGTCGCGACGTAGAGATAGCTGCGCTGCCGCGACTGGGACAGCGGCTTGAGCACATGCGGGCTGTCGATCCGGCGCGCGATCCACTCCTCCATGAGGAAGCGCTTGAGATAGGCGGCATTGTCGCGCAGGTCGATCGACGGCAGCTTGAGCGCGACCGGTTCCTCGGTTTCGACATCGACGGCGAGATAGATGTGGCTGCGGCTGCTGCCGTGGATTTCCCTGACGATCCGGTAGCCATCGAAGATCGCGCGCGGCTCCGGCAGCGGCGGCAGCGGCAATTGTGAGGTCTGACTGAAGATGCCGGCCGGCTCGCGTTGGGGCACCGCGTCGATCCGCAGGATCTGGACGGTGATGTTGTCGTCGCTGCCTCGCCGGTAGGCTTCCTCGACGATGGCCTTGGCCGCCCCGTCGAGATCGGCTGCATGCTCGTTCAGCGCGCTGGTGACAAAGCGCGCGTCGACGAATTCGTAGGCACCGTCAGTCGCCAGCAGGAAAATGTCGCCGGCCTCGACCTCGAACGCCTGATAGTCGATCTCGAGCTGCGGATTGATGCCGAGCGCGCGGCCGAGATAGGTCTGCTCCGAGGACACGATGATGCGGTGATCGTCGGTCAGCTGCTCGAGCGCCTTGCCGGCGACGCGGTAGATGCGGCAATCGCCGACATGGAAGATGTACGCGGTGGTCGCCTTGATGACCATGGCGCTGAGGGTGCAGACATAGCCCTTGTCGCGGTCATAGGCGTATTGGCTCTTGCGCGTCTGCGCGTGCAGCCAGGAATTGGTGGCATCCAGCACACGGCGGGCGGACGTCTTCACCGTCCAGGATTCCGACGTGCAATAATAGTCCATCAGGAAGCTCTTGACCGCCGACTCGCTGGCGATCTGGCTCACCGTGCTAGAGGAGATGCCGTCGGCGAGGACGGCCGAGATGCCCTTCAGGCTGAGCAGCGGCTCCTCCGGAATGAGGACGCCGTGAAAGTCCTGGTTGACGGGCTTGCGACCCTTGTCGGAATGCTGGCCAACCGAGATCAGGAGTCCGCGGGACATCGTCATCACCAGGAGAAGGGAGCCTCACCCTGCTTGGGCAAGGCTCCCTTGTCGAGACGTATTCGATCAGGCCGCGACGCGGGGCTTCGCAGCCTTGTCGGCCTGGCGCTTCGGCAAGGTCATGACATGCGTGGTGTAGAGCGTCATGCCGGTGAAGGCGAGGCCACCGACGAGGTTGCCGAGCACGGTCGGGATCTCGTTCCAGATCAGGTAATCCAAGATGGAGAACTTTGCGCCGAGCAGCAGGCCGGACGGGAACAAGAACATGTTCACGACGGAATGCTCGAACACCATGTAGAAGAACACCAGGATCGGCATCCACATGGCGATGACTTTGCCGGAGACCGAGGTCGAGATCATGGCGCCGACGACTCCCGTCGAGACCATCCAGTTGCAGAGCATGCCGCGCAGGAACAGCGTCGCCATGCCGGCCGCACCATGGGCGGCGTAGCCGAGCGTCCGGCTTTCGCCGATGATTCCGATCGCGGTGCCGACCTTGTCCGGCGGCTGCGAGAAGCCGAAGGTGGTGACGAAGGCCATCATGAAGGCGACGGTGAAGGCGCCGGCGAAATTGCCGACGAAGACGAGGCCCCAGTTGCGCAGCACGCCACCGATCGTGACGCCAGGACGCTTGTCGATCAGGGCGAGCGGCGAGAGCACGAACACGCCGGTCAGGAGATCGAAGCCCAGGAGGTACAGCATGACGAAGCCGACCGGAAACAGGAGTGCGCCGATCAGCGGCTGGCCGGTATTCACGTTGATCGTGACGGCGAACCATGCCGCGAGCGTGAGGATGGCGCCGGCCATGTAGGCGCGGATGATGGTATCCCGGGTGGACATGAAGATCTTGGACTCGCCCGCATCCACCATCTTGGTGACGAATTCCGAAGGCGCGAGATACGACATCAATGGTTCCTTTTGCTTCGTAAGTGAGATCGACACGCCCTGGCGAGAGCGCGACTGAACATCTTTGGCCGTGCGGGCCGGCCTGCCGCGCACGAGGGCTATTGAAAGTTTGGAAGCCTTGGGAATCGCGTCACGAGGACTGAGCCGGAGAGGGCCGCGAAGCAGTTGAGCTTCCGAATGCAGCCGCCAGAGGCTGCAACAATGCGGCAAGCCGCAGTCTTCGTTGACGTCCAAGGAGAAGCAAGTTGCGTGCCGCGTCGTCAAAATAGGGAAAATCTAAGGATATCAACTGGATGCTTCTCAGGTCGATCCGCCGATGCAGCGCTTGTCGGCTTCCTGCTTGATCGCATGCACAAGATTTGTGCGTCGCACAAGGATTGAGCAGGCCGCAAGTTTCACATGCGCGACGGATACGCGACGGCCTGCCGCAATTTCGATAACACGTTGATTGTCATTTGTTTTTTTATCCGTCGGGCTTGGCACGAAGCTTGAATAGTTCCATGCCGACGCCATTGAAGCCGTCCCGCGAGACTTCTCATCCGACTTGCCGACGCCACCAGGCGGGGGTCTCCCCCGTCGTGCGTTGGCATGCGCCAAAGACGGCGCCGCCGGACGGACGGGCTGCTCGCGTGCACTGACGCCATCAATTCTGCAACGATGCAAAGGACGACACTGCCTATGACCAAGCGCACCCGCCGGCCCTCGGAGACGGGCCTCAGCCGCCGTCAATTGTTGAAAGCCACCGGCTCGACCGCCGCACTTCTCGCCGCAGCAAAACTGAATTTCCCCGCCGGCGCGTTCGCGCAGGACGCAGGCCCCGAAGTCAAGGGCGCCAAGCTCGGCTTCATCGCGCTCTCCGATGCCGGCCCGCTCTTCGTCGCCAAGGACAAGGGCCTATTCGCCAAATATGGCGTGCCCGACACCGACGTGCAGAAGCAGGCTTCCTGGGGCACCACGCGCGACAATCTCGTGCTCGGCTCCGAAGGCAACGGGATCGACGGCGCGCACATCCTCACCCCCATGCCGTACCTGATCTCGGCCGGCAAGGTGACGCAGAACAGCCAGCCGACGCCGATGTACATCCTGGCGCGGCTCAATCTCGATGCGCAGTGCATCTCGGTCGCCAAGGAATACGCCGATCTCAAGATCGGTACCGACGCGGCGCCGCTCAAGACGGCGTTCGAGAAGAAGAAGGCCGAGGGCAAGTCGGTCAAGGTCGCGATGACCTTCCCGGGCGGCACGCACGATCTCTGGGTCCGCTATTGGCTCGCGGCCGGCGGGATCGATCCCGACAAGGACGTCGAGACCATCACCGTGCCGCCGCCGCAGATGGTGGCCAACATGAAGGTCGGCACCATGGACGCCTTCTGCGTCGGCGAACCATGGCCAGGCCAGCTCGTCCATCAGGGCATCGGCTATACCGCCGTCAACACCGGCGAGATCTGGAGCAAGCATCCCGAAAAGTCGCTCGGCATGCGCGCGGCCTGGGTCGACAAGAACCCGAAGGCTGCGAAGGCGATCCTGATGGCGGTGATGGAGGCGCAGCAATGGGCCGACAAGATGGAGAACAAGGAAGAGCTCGCCACCATCATGGCCAAGCGCCAGTGGATCAACTGCCCGGTCGAGGACATTGCCGATCGCGCCAAGGGCAAGTTCGACTACGGCATCCCCGGCAAGGTGGTCGAGAACTCGCCGCACATCATGAAGTACTGGCGCGACCATGCCTCCTATCCGTTCCAGAGCCACGATCTCTGGTTCATGACCGAGGACATCCGCTGGGGCAAATACGAAGCCGGCTTCGACAGCAAGGCGCTGATCGCCAAGGTCAACCGCGAGGACATGTGGCGCGATGCGGCCAAGACGCTCGGTGTCGCGGCCTCCGACATTCCAACCTCCACCTCGCGCGGCAAGGAGACCTTCTTCGACGGCAAGGTGTTCGATCCGGAAAATCCGGCTGCCTATCTGAAATCGCTCGCGATCAAGCGCGTCGAAGTCTGATGGACCCAGCGGCCGCCCTTGGGCGGCCGCATCGCCTTTTGCAGCCGGAGAGATATTGCGATGAATATGCCTGCCGCCAAAATTGAGATCGAGACCGCGACGCCTGCGGCCAGTGCCGCGCCGGTCGTTGCGATGACGCCAAAGCGTCCCCCGCGCACGGAAGCCTACGCACGCATGGCAAGGGAGACCGCCGTGCGCGTGATCCCGCCCCTGGTCGTGATCGCGCTGCTGACGCTGGTCTGGGAGCTGATCTGCCGCCGTGCCGGCTCGGCACTGCCGCCGCCATCGAAGGTGTTCAAGGACACCAAGGAGCTGATCCTCGATCCGTTCTTCGACCATGGCGGCATCGACAAGGGCCTGTTCTGGCATCTCTCTGCCAGCCTGCAGCGCGTCGCCTTCGGCTATTCGCTCTCCGCGATCGCCGGCATCGCGCTCGGCGTGCTGGTCGGACAGTCGGTCTGGGCGATGCGCGGGCTCGATCCGCTGTTCCAGGTGCTGCGCACCATCCCGCCGCTGGCCTGGTTGCCGCTGTCGCTCGCGGCGTTCCGTGACGGCCAGCCCTCGGCGATCTTCGTCATCTTCATCACCTCGATCTGGCCGATCATCATCAATACCGCGGTCGGCATCCGCAACATCCCGCAGGACTATCGCAACGTCGCCGCGGTGGTGCAGCTCAACCCGCTCGAGTTCTTCGCCAAGATCATGATCCCGGCGGCCGCGCCTTACATCTTCACGGGCCTGCGCATCGGCATCGGGCTGTCATGGCTCGCTATCATCGCGGCGGAAATGCTGATCGGCGGCGTCGGCATCGGCTTCTTCATCTGGGACGCCTGGAACTCCTCTCATATCAGCGAGATCATCCTGGCGCTGTTCTATGTCGGCATCGTCGGCTTCGTGCTGGACCGCCTGATCGCGGGTCTTGGCAAGGTCGTCACCCGCGGCACCGCGCAGAATTGAAGGAGAGGGGCACATGACCGCTTATCTGAAGCTCGACCATATCGACAAGGTCTTTACCCGCGGCGCCGCGACCACCGAGGTGCTCAAGGAGATCAACCTGACGATCGAGAAGGGCGAATACGTCTCGATCATCGGCCATTCCGGCTGCGGCAAGTCGACCCTGCTCAACATCATTGCAGGACTGACAGGCGCCACCACCGGCGGCGTGCTACTCGAAAACCGCGAGGTCAACTCGCCGGGGCCCGACCGCGCCGTGGTGTTCCAGAGCCATAGCCTGCTGCCCTGGCTCACCGTCTACGAGAACGTCAGGCTCGGCGTCGACAAGGTCTTCGCCAAGACCAAGTCCCGCGCCGAGCGCGACGCCTGGGTGATGCACAATCTCAACCTCGTGCAGATGGCCCATGCCAGGGACAAGCGCCCATCCGAAATCTCCGGCGGCATGAAGCAGCGCGTCGGCATTGCGCGGGCGCTGGCGATGGAGCCGAAGGTGCTGCTGCTCGACGAGCCGTTCGGCGCGCTCGACGCGCTGACCCGCGCACATCTGCAGGACTCCGTAATGGCGCTGCATCAGAAGCTCGGCAACACCATTTTGATGATCACCCACGACGTCGACGAGGCCGTGCTGTTGTCCGACCGCATCGTGATGATGACCAATGGGCCGAGCGCGCGCATCGGCGAGGTGCTGGAGGTACCGCTGGCGCGTCCGCGCAAGCGGCTCGAGCTCGCGACCAACGCCACCTATTTGAAGTGCCGGCAGCGCGTGCTCGAATTCCTTTACGAGCGTCATCGCTTCGTCGAGGCCGCGTAAATCAAATGTTAACGCGAGACATGCGCGCGCCTAATTAATCGACATCCCGCTCAATCCTTGTGCGTCGCACAAGGATTGAGCGAATCGCAAATTTTGCGAGCGGAAAAGCCCTGCAATAAATTCTGGCAATACGAATAACGTCCTGAAATCCCTGTATTTCCAGCGTGCGCGCAATTGGCACGGAAATTGAAATGCCTTTGCGCGACGCCAACGACGACGTCCCTCAACACCATCAATCAGCATCGTGAACTCGCCACCGGGGTGAAGCCTCGGAGCGCGCCTCCATGTGAGGCAGAGCCTGCAACGACGCAGCGGTGAGCCTAGAAGGGATACTCAATGACGAAGAATCCTACGTGGATTTCAGACTGGCGCCCCGAAGATGAGGCGTTCTGGAATGCGACTGGCAAGACTATCGCGCGACGCAATCTAATCTGGTCGATCGTGGCCGAGCATATCGGCTTCTCGGTCTGGCTGATCTGGAGCATCGTCACCACCAAGCTGCCGCAGGCGGGCTTCCACTACACCACCGACCAGCTGTTCCAGCTCGTTGCGGTGCCGGGCCTGATCGGCGCATTGATGCGCTTTCCCTATACATTCGCCGTGACGACGTTCGGCGGCCGCAACTGGACCATCTTCAGTGCGGCGATCCTGTTCATTCCGACGTTGTCGCTTGCCTATTTCGTGAGCCAGCCCGACACGCCGTTCTGGCTGATGCTGTTGATCGCCTCGACCGCGGGTCTCGGTGGCGGCAACTTCGCCTCCAGCATGACCAACATCTCCTTCTTCTTCCCCGACCGGATGAAGGGATGGGCGCTCGGCCTGAACGCGGCCGGTGGCAATATCGGTGTCTCCAGCGTGCAGCTGCTGACCCCGATCCTGATGACGCTCGCCGTGTTCAACCTGTTCCAGGCAACGCCCGTCGACGGCATCTTCCTGCAGAATGCCGGCCTGATGTGGGTGCTGCCGATCGCGATCGCGGTGTTCGGTGCGGTGTTCTTCATGAACAATCTCACCACGGCGAAATCGTCGGTGAAGAACCAGCTCGCGATCGTCAAGCGCAAGCACACCTGGATCATGGCGTATCTCTATATCGGCACGTTCGGATCCTTCATCGGCTACTCCGCCGCGTTCCCGCTGCTGATCAAGACGCAGTTCCCGCAAGTCACGATCGCGATCGCGTTCCTCGGGCCGCTGGTCGGCTCGCTGTCGCGTCCGCTCGGCGGCTGGCTTGCCGACAGGATCGGCGGCTCGATCATCACGTTCTGGAATTTCATCGTGATGGCGGGCGCGACGGTCGGCGTGCTCTACTTCGTCGGGCAGAAGGATTTCATCGGCTTCCTGTCGATGTTCCTGATCTTGTTCGTGACGACGGGTATCGGCAACGGCTCGACCTATCGCATGATCCCCTCGATCTTCCGCGAGGAGAACCTGTTCAAGGTGCGCGGCAAAGGCGATGCGGCGCGCGCGGTGGCGCTCAAGACGGCGAGCATCGAGAGCGGTGCAGCGGTCGGCTTCATCGGCGCTATCGGCGCCGTCGGTGGCTATCTGATCCCGACCGGTTTCGGCAAGTCGATCGCCCTGACCGGCGGGCCGCAGCTCGCGCTCGTGATCTATCTCGCCTTCTACGCCACCTGCCTCGCACTGACCTGGTGGTTCTATCTGCGTCGCAGCCCGCAGGGCGAAGGCGCCTCAAGCCTTGCCGAAGCGCGAGTCTGATACTTGGTATGAATCTCGCTTCTCCCCGTACGCGGGGAGAAGACTCTCTGATGACGTTTGACCCATGAACCTTGTTCGCAACGGCGCGCACCAAGGCAAACCGAAACAGACAGGATAACATCATGACGCCCGAACAGATCACCCTCGTCCAGCAGAGCTTCGCCAAGGTCGCACCGATATCGGAGCAGGCCGCGGTGCTGTTCTACAATCGTCTGTTCGAGGTGGCGCCGTCCGTGCGCGCAATGTTTCCCGAGGACATGACCGAGCAGCGGAAGAAGCTGATGGGCATGCTCGCCGCCGTCGTCGGTGGCCTGTCGAACCTCGACTCGATTCTTCCTGCGGCCTCCAAGCTCGCCAAGCGCCACGTCGCCTATGGCGCCAAGGCCGAGCACTATCCCGTGGTCGGTGCGGCCCTGCTTTGGACGCTGGAGAAGGGGCTCGGTGAGGACTGGACGCCTGAACTCGCAAGAGCGTGGACAGATGTCTATGGCGTGCTGTCTGGCTACATGATGTCCGAGGCCTACGGCGCGCAAGCGCAGGCCGCTGAATAGGAGATGTCTCGTGAGTGAACCGCTGGTCATCGTCGGTAACGGTATGGCGGCCGCACGTCTGGTCGACGAGCTCGCCAAGACCGCGCTCGGCCGCTACGCGGTCGCCGTGATCGGTGAGGAACCGCGGCTCGCTTACAACCGCGTGCTGCTCTCATCCGTGCTGGCCGGCGAGACCGGCTCGCACGAGATCGAGCTCCGGCCGGCTGATTGGTGGCGCCATCGCGGCGTTACGGTGCGCTACGGCTATCGCGTCACCGAAATCGATGTCGGCCGCCGCGAGCTGAAGATCGAAGGCGAAGAGAGCATGGAATATTCCAAGCTCGTGCTCGCCACGGGGTCGACGGCGCTGCGGCTGAACGTCCCCGGCGCCGATCTCGCCGGCGTGCACACCTTTCGCGACACCCGCGATGTCGACCTGTTGCTGACGTTGGCTGCAGCGAAGAAGCGCGTCGTCGTCGTCGGCGGCGGGCTGCTCGGACTTGAAGCAGCCTACGGCCTCGCCAAGGCCGGCGCGCCGGTGACGCTGCTGCACCTCATGGACCGGCTGATGGAGCGTCAGCTCGATGGGTCGGCCGCCGATCTGCTCAAGACGCTGGTCGAGCGCAAAGGCATCCGCATCCTGCTCAACGCCTCGACCGCACGCATCCATGGCGATGGTCATGTCGAAGCCGTCGAGCTTGCCGACGGCAGCCGCATCGAGGCCGACGCCGTGATCTTCGCGGCGGGCATCAAGCCGAGCGCGGCGCTGGCGAAAGAGGCGGGGATCGCGGTCAACCGCGGCATCGTCGTCAACGACGTCATGCAGACGTCCTCGCCCGACATCTTCGCGCTTGGCGAATGCGCCGAGCATCGCGGCACCTGCTATGGCCTGGTCGAGCCCGCCTATGAGCAGGCGCGGGTGCTGGCGCGGCATCTCGCCGGACGTCCTGCTTCCTATCAGGGCAGCGTGGTCTCGACCAATCTGAAGGTCTCCGGCGTCAGCGTGTTCTCGGCGGGCGACTTCATGGGCGGGGAGGGCAGCGAGAGCCTCGTGCTGACCGATCGCAGGCGCGGCACCTACAAGAAGCTCGTGATCGCCGGCGGACGGCTCACCGGCGCCGTGCTGATCGGCGATACCGCCGATGCGCTCTGGTACCTCGAGCTGATCCGCAATCGCGACAAGGTGGCGGCCATCCGCACCGACATGATGTTCGGCCGCGCGCTCGCGCTTCCTTCGAAAGCAGCCTGATATGACGGCGATCGACCCCACGCTTCGTGCCACCAAGACGACCTGTCCCTATTGCGGCGTCGGCTGCGGTGTGTTGGCGACGCCCGACGGCAAGGGTGGCGCGGCGATCGCCGGTGACCCTGATCATCCCGCCAATTTCGGCCGGCTGTGCTCCAAGGGCTCCGCGCTCGGTGAGACCGTCGGGCTGGAAGGCCGTCTGCTCTACCCGATGATCCGCTGCAAGGGGGTGCTGGAGCGCGTGGCCTGGAGCGATGCGCTCGACCACGTTGCCCACCGCATGCAGCACATCGTGGCCCGCGACGGCGCCGATGCGGTCGCGTTCTATCTCTCCGGCCAGCTGCTGACCGAGGACTATTACATCGCCAACAAGCTGATGAAGGGCTTTGTCGGCACGGCGAATGTCGATACCAATTCGCGGCTCTGCATGTCGTCATCGGTCGCCGGCCATCGCCGCGCCTTCGGCGCCGACACGGTGCCCGGCTGCTACGAGGACCTCGATCAGGCCGATTTGCTCGTCTTCGTCGGCTCGAACGCGGCCTGGTGCCATCCGGTGCTGTTCCAGCGCATGCTGAAGAACCGAGGGGAGCGCGGCGCGCGCATGATCGTGATCGATCCGCGCCGCACCGACACGGCTGATGACGTCGACCTGTTCCTGGGGCTCAAGCCCGGCACGGATACCGCGCTGTTTTCCGGCCTGTTCGTCCATCTCGCCGACAATGGTGCGTTGGACCGGGAGTATATCGCGCAGAGCACGTCGGGTTTTGATGACGCGCTGGCGCGCGCGCGCAACATCGCCGGCAGCGTCACCGCGACCGCACTCGCCACGGGCCTCTCCGAGCAGGACGTCGCCACCTTCTTCAAGATGTTCCGCGACACCGAGCGCGTCGTCACGCTCTACTCGCAGGGCGTCAACCAGTCGGCGCAGGGCACTGACAAGGTCAACGCGATCCTGAATTGCCATCTCGCCACCGGGCGCATCGGCAAGCCGGGCGCCTCGCCGTTCTCGCTCACCGGTCAGCCCAACGCGATGGGCGGCCGCGAGGTCGGCGGCCTCGCCAATATGCTGGCAGCCCACATGGGCTTCACGCCGCCCGACATCGATCGCGTCAGGCGGTTCTGGAAGGCGCCGCACATCGCCACCCACGAGGGGTTGAAGGCGGTGCAGCTGTTCGAGGCCATCAACCGCGGCGAGGTCAAGGCGCTCTGGGTGATGGGCACCAACCCGGCGGTGTCGCTGCCCGATGCCGATTTCGTGCGCGAAGCGCTGAAGAAACTCGAATTGTTCGTGGTCTCCGAGAACGTGCTCTCCAACGACACGGTCGAGGCCGGACCGCATGTGCTGCTGCCGGCTCTCGCATGGGGCGAGAAGTCGGGCACGGTGACCAATTCCGAACGCCGCATCTCGCGCCAGCGTTCGTTCCTGCCGGCGCCGGGCGAGGCCCGCCCCGATTGGTGGATTTTGAGCGAGACCGCCAAACGTCTCGGCTTCGGCGACAGCTTCAATTACAAATCCGCCGCCGATATCTTTCGTGAGCACGCCGCACTCTCGGCCTTCGAGAACGAGGGCAGTCGCGATTTCGACATCGGCGCGCTGACCGAGTTGTCGGACGAAGGCTTCGATGCCTTGAAGCCAGTGCAGTGGCCGGTGCGCGAAGGCGAGGCGCCCGGCGAGCGTTTCTTTGCGAAGGGCGGCTTCTTCACCAATGACGGCAAGGGCCGCTTCGTCGCCCCGGAGGTGCCGTCGCTGCGCAGCGAGACCGGTGCCTCGCGTCCACTCAGACTCAACACCGGACGCATCCGCGACCAGTGGCACACCATGACGCGCACCGGCCTCAGCCAGCGGCTGGGCGCGCACCTGCCCGAGCCCTTCGTCGAGCTTCACCCCGATGACGCCAGCAAATATGGCATCGTCCACGACGGCTACGCCCGCATCACCACCGATTACGGCCAGTGCATCCTGAAGGCCGTGGTCAGCGACCGCCAGCAGCGCGGCGCGCTTTTCGTCCCGATCCACTGGAGCGCGATGAATAGCTCGCATGGCCGCGTCGGGTCGCTGGTGCAGTCGTTCACTGACCCGTTCTCGGGCCAACCCGAGTCCAAGGCGACGCCGGCTGCGATTGCACCTTACGAATACGTCTTCCGCGGTTTCGCACTGTCGCGCAGGCAGCTCGATCTGCCGCCGAACCTGTTGTGGGCTCGCGTCACGGTTGCGGGGGGCTTCGGTTATCTGTTCGCCGACAACGCCGATCTGTCGCGCTGGCCGGCCTGGCTCGACGGCGTTGCCGGCGAGGACGTCGCCGAATATCGCGATTTCGGCGGCGGCATCTATCGCGCGGCTTCGTTTGCCGGCGATCGCATCGAGGCCTGCCTGTTCGTCGGCCCCGGGCACGACGCCGGCGATTGGGAGGTGGTCAGAAGTGCCTTTGCGGCCGATCATGTCACCGACGATCAACGCCGCTTGCTGCTGTCGGGCAAGTCGACGGAGGGGACTGCCTCGACCGGGCCGATCGTCTGCGCTTGCTTCGGCGTCGGCCGCGGCACCATCTGCGACAGCATCGCCGCTGGCGCGCGCACGGCGGCCGAGATCGGCGCCAAGCTCAAGGCCGGGACCAATTGCGGCTCCTGCATCCCCGAGCTGAAGCGGCTGATTGCGACGACGGACGTGCCGGCGAAGCAGGCGAAAGTCGCGAGTGCGGTGGGGTAGGCCCAACTCCGTCCACCGTCATTGCGAGCGTAGCGAAGCAATCCAGCGTCCCTCCGCGGTGACAGTCTGGATTGCTTCGCTACGCTCGCAATGACGAGGTTGATGCAGCTGTCTGCCAAAACGACGATCTCGCGCCCCCGGACGCAACGCGGCGTCCCTTCGACGATGCGCTGCAGAGCCGGGGGCCATCCAACAGCGGAGTGTTCGGCTTTCTGGGTCCCGGCTCTGGGCAGCAGACGCTGACGCGTTGCAGCGCGTCCGGGGCGCGAGAGTGGGTGGGCTCCTCTCCCAACGCAGCCATGCCCCCGCCCCAATCGACGCGCCCGCGATTGTGCCCTATGTTGCCGCGCTCCTCCCCAAATAATCATAAAAGCCGTGATGTACCTGGAAACGCCGCCGCGCCTGATTGAGACCAGGCTCTTCTCCGCGATGCCCGACAAGTTCCGCCGCAAGGGCGTGCGGACGGATTGGGCCGAGGCCAACCGGCCGGGCATCGCAACAGATAGCTTCATCGAGGGGCCGTCCTTCGACAAGGACGGCTATCTCTACATCGTCGACATTCCCTTCGGCCGTATCTTCCGCATCGCGCCCGATGGCGAGTGGTCACAGGTCGCCGAATATGAGGGATGGCCCAACGGGCTGAAGATCGCAGCCGACGGCCGCATCCTGGTTGCCGACTACATGCATGGCATCATGGAGCTCGATGCCAAGGCCGGCCGCGTCAAGCCGGTCCTGACCGCGCGCAATTCGGAGTCGTTTCGCGGCTGCAACGACCTTCATCTCGCCTCCAACGGCGACATCTATTTCACCGATCAGGGCCAGACCGGGTTGCACGATCCGAGTGGCCGGGTCTATCGGCTGGCATCGAATGGCCGGCTCGACTGCCTGATCGACACCGGCGTCAGCCCGAACGGCCTCGTGCTCGACCCGACCGAGACCGTCCTGTTCGTCGCCATGACGCGCGACAATGCGGTGTGGCGGCTACCGTTCATGAAGGATGGCAGCGTGTCGAAGGTCGGGCGCTTCTGCTCGCTGTTCGGCACCAGCGGCCCCGATGGAATGACCATGGATGCCAAGGGCCGCCTGTTCGTCGGCCACGCCTCGCTCGGCCACGTCTTCGTGTTCGCCCCAAACGGTGAACTGATCGCGCGGATCAGGTCATGCGCAGGGCCGAACTGCACCAATGTCGCGATCGGTGGCGCGAGCAAGGATCGCCTCTATATCACGGAGTCGTCGACCGGCAGCGTGCTGGTCGCGGATATCAGCGGACTGTGAGCTCCAACATGAACGCAAATCCCTTCGGCAATGCCGGTGCCAACGTCTCCGTCATCGGGCAGGGCACCTGGTATCTCGACCACGGCGACCGCAAGCGCGCGATTGCCGCGCTTCAGCGGGGGCTCGATCTCGGCATGACGCATATCGATACCGCCGAGATGTATGGCGATGCGGAGCTGGTCATTGCAGACGCCATCGCTGGCCGGCGCGATGAGGTGTTCCTCGTCTCCAAGGTGTTGCCGAGCAATGCCTCGCGCCGCGGAACCATCACTGCCTGCGAGCGCTCGCTGAAGCGGCTGAAGACCGACCGTCTCGATTGCTATCTCCTGCACTGGCGCGGTTCCTATCCGCTGGAAGACACGGTCGCCGCGTTCGAAGACCTGGTGAAATCAGGCAAGATCAAATCCTGGGGCGTTTCCAATTTCGACGCTGATGATCTCGACGAGATTCTCGAGGTCGCGGGTGAGGGCCGCATCGTCTGCAATCAGGTGCTCTATCATCTGAAGGAGCGCGCGATCGAACACGCGGTGACCCCGTGGTGCGAGAAGCATGGCGTCGCCGTGGTCGCCTATTCGCCGTTTGGTCATGACGATTTCCCGGATGCGCGCAGCAAGGGCGGCGCCGTGCTGGCGAAAATTGCGGAGGCGCGTCGCGCGACGCCGCGTCAGGTCGCGCTGAGCTTTCTCACCCGTGCGACTACGGTGTTCGCGATCCCGAAGGCGTCGTCGGCGGACCATGCCGCCGAGAACGCGGCGGCCGGCGATCTCGTGCTGACGAAAGAGGACATTTCTGCGCTAGATGCGGCGTTTCCGCGCGGGCCGAAGCCGCGCAGCCTGCCCATGTTGTAGTGCACAAGCGCCTATTATTAATGGAGCATTGACGCGCGCGGCGGCTCGCGCATATCGGCATCCTGTTTTCGGAAGTTGTGAACGCGGCGCATTTGTCGTTTTTTACGAGTGTTCTCGATTCGCAATTTCCCGGGTTCCAGCCGTGACACCGCCGCCCGCTGCAGCCGCAAGGCTCGACAGTATTCCCATGCCCGTGCCGGAGAAGAAGCAGGAAGTTCGCCGTGCGCCTGCGCGCGTCGATCATCCCTTCAAGGGCATCGCGCTGGTGCTGTTGTCGACGGTGTTTCTCGGAACCTCGGACGTCACCGCAAAATACCTCTCGACCAGCCTGCCGTCGATCGAGATCACGTGGATTCGCTTCGTCACCTTCGCGCTGATGTTCACGCCGGTGATGCTGCCGGGCTCGCCGCTGCATGCGATGCGCACCGAGCGTCTTGGCCTGCAATTGATGCGCGGCGCCGCGCTGCTCGGCTCCTCGTTGTTCTTCATCACCGGCTTGCGTTTCCTCCCCATTGCGGAAGCCTCGGCCACCGGCTTCGTCTCGCCGCTGTTCGTCACCGCGCTGTCGATCATCTTCCTGAGCGAGAAGGTGGGCGTGCGCCGCTGGATCGCGACCGCGATCGGCCTTACGGGCGTGCTGATCATCCTGCGGCCAGGCACGAGCGCGTTTCATGCCGCCGCGTTCTTCCCGATCATCTCGGCGTTCTGCTGGGCTGCCGCGCTGATCCTGACGCGCATGATGAGCGGTCGTGAGGCCGTGCTCACCACCATGGCCTATTCCGCGCTGACGGGCGTTGCGATCCTCTCGCTGATGGTGCCGTTCGTCTGGGTCACACCGAGCTGGACCGCGATCGGCCTCGGCATCGTGATCGGCGTCGCTTCCACCGTCGGCCAATGGATCATCGTGCTGGCCTATCGCTACGGCGATGCCTCGGTGCTGGCGCCGTTCTCCTACACGCAGCTGCTCTGGGTCAGCATTTTGGGCTTCTTCATCTTCGGTGAGGTGCCTGATCTCTGGACCATCGTCGGCGCCGCCTTCATCGTCGCCAGCGGACTCTACATCGCCCATCGCGAGCGAGTGCGCCGCGCCCAGCTGCTGGTGCTGGAGGAGCGTTCCCCGAACCCCTGACGCAAGTCCGCGCGTTCCGCTTTGTGCTATCAACGGTTCCAACGATAGGGGAGGAGCCGGATGCGCGCTGCGATTTTCAGGAACGGCGAGATTGTCGTGGGACAGATGGCCGAGCCGACGCCGGTTCCCGGCCAGGTGCTGGTCAAGACGCTCGCCTGCGGCATCTGTGGCTCCGACCTGCACGCGCGCCAGCACGCTCATCGCATGGTGGAGATGGCGCGGAAGACCGGGCGCAAGCCGATGGATCTCAGCCGCGACGTCGTGTTCGGCCACGAGTTCTGCTGCGAGATCGTCGACTACGGTCCCGGTACCACCCGCAAGCTCAAGCCGGGCACGCGCGTGTGCTCGCTGCCGGCCCTCGTGACGCCGCAGGGCATCGAAGGCATCGGCTATTCCAACGACAATATCGGCGGCTATGCGGAGGCGATGCTGCTCAGCGAAGCGCTGCTGCTCGAAGTGCCTAACGGTCTCGCGCCCGAACATGCCGCGTTGACCGAGCCGCTCGCGGTCGGTGTTCACGCTGTAGCCAAGGCCAACATTCGCGGTGGCGAGGTGCCGCTCGTGATCGGCTGCGGTCCGGTCGGGCTTGCGGTGATCGCGGCGCTGAAGCTGCGGGGACTGCATCCGATCGTCGCCGCCGACTATTCGCCGGCGCGGCGCGCGCTCGCGGCCAAGCTCGGCGCCGATATCGTCGTCGATCCCCTGAAGTCGCAGCCCTATACGACCTGGGCCGAGCACGCACAGATGTCGGACGCGGAGAAGGCGGCGAGGGCGCCGTTCCAGGCCATGCTGCCGGCGCTCAAGCCCGCCGTCATCTTCGAATGCGTCGGCGTGCCTGGCCTGCTGCAGCAGGTGTTCGAGGGCGCCCCGCGCGATGCCAAGATCGTCGTGGTCGGCGTCTGCATGGAGAGCGACAGAAACGAGCCCATGCTCGGCATCATGAAAGAGCTCAGCGTTCAATACGTGCTCGGCTATACGCCGGAGGAGTTCGCGGCGTCGCTACGGCTGATCGCGGAAGGGCAGGTGGATGCGGCTGCGATGGTCACCGCGGAGGTCGGTATCGACGGCGTCGCCAAAGCCTTCGCCGATCTTGCCAACCCAGAGGCGCATACCAAGATCATCGTGCAGCCGTGGCGGTGACGGTCTCGTAGGGTGGGCAAAGGCGCAAAGCGCCGTGCCCACCATGCGTCCGCGTTCGTGGTCGGCATGGTGGGCACGCTACGCTTTGCCCACCCTACGAAACCTCCGTCAATATTTCGCCGGCACGTACATCTCCGGCGGAACCGGACCGCGCTGATAGTCGGGGTTGCGGACGCGCGGCGGCAGCACCACGGGCGCGCGCGACACCTCCTGGTACGGGATCTGGCTGAGCAGATGCGCGATGCAATTGAGCCGGGCGCGCTTCTTGTCGACGGCATCGACGATCCACCAAGGCGAATCCGGCAGGTGCGTGTACTCCAGCATCGTCTCCTTGGCCTTGGTGTACGCCTCCCAGCGGCTGCGGGCCTCGACGTCCATCGGGCTCAGCTTCCACTGCTTTAGGGGATCCTTGATGCGCATGGTGAAGCGGAACTGCTGCTCATCGTCGGTGATCGAGAACCAGTATTTGACCAGGATGATGCCGGATCGGATCAGCATCCGCTCGAATTCCGGCACCGACTTGAAGAACTCCTGATATTCGTCCTCCGAGCAGAAGCCCATCACGCGCTCGACGCCGGCGCGGTTGTACCAGCTGCGGTCGAACAGCACGATCTCGCCACCGGCCGGCAGGTGCGACACGTAGCGCTGGAAGTACCATTGCGTGCGCTCGCGCTCGCTCGGGGCTGGAAGCGCCGCGACGCGGCAGATACGGGGATTGAGGCGCTGGGTGATGCGCTTGATGACGCCGCCCTTACCGGCGGAGTCGCGGCCCTCGAACAGCACCACGACCTTCTTGCGCTCGCTCTGGACCCAGTCCTGGAGCTTGACCAACTCGCCCTGGAGCCGGAGCAGCTCCCGGAAATAGAGCCTGCGGTCGACCGTGGGGCTCAGCAGGTCGGTCTCGTCCAGGAGCTCGTCGAGCCGCGTGTCATCGAGCTCCATCTCCAGCTCTTCGTCGAGGTCGTCGGCCATTTCCTGGATGATGCGCTCGCGCTTGGCGGTTTGGGAGGTGCGATCGGATGCGGTCATGGGCTTTTTCTCTCGGCCAGGGTGCCAGTGTTACCAACGACCATCGGCGGGGTTTGTTGCGCCCATGTGACTGCCCTCCAATCCCGCTGAAGCAGGTCACACCGGCAGCGCGATCGAGTACTTCACTTGGCTCAGCGCAAAGCTCGACTCGATCGAGGCGATGCCGTCGAGCCGGGTCAGCTTGGTCTTCAGGAACGTCTCGTACGAGGCGAGGTCGGCGGCGACGACGCGGAGCAGGTAGTCGCGATTGCCGGTCATCAGATAGCACTCGAGCACCTCGTCCCATTTTGAGATCGCGCGTGCGAATCGGTTGAGGTCCTCCTCCTTCTGCCGCGCCAGCTTGATCGAGATGAACACGCTGACATGCAGGCCGAGCGCCTTCTGGTCCACGGTCGCGACATAACGCGAGATGACGCCGCGCTCCTCAAGCAGCTTGACCCGGCGATGGCAGGGCGAGACCGACAGCCCGACCTTGTCGGCGAGCTCCTGCATGGTCAGCCGGCTGTCGCTCTGGAGCAAAGCGAGGATTTTTCGGTCGATGGCGTCGAGCTCTGGCATTGGGATGAAACCTGTCCTTTGGGCGGTCCGTTGGTAAAATATCCCAATACCGCCGGGTATGGCGCAAAAAATTGAGAAGTTTGACGCTGCCCGCGGGCGTATCATCGGGGCACCTGTTTACCGGGAGCATTGCCATGCCCGTTGATACCATTCGCCTCGACACCCTGAACGCGCTGGCCCGCAAGGCGCTGTGGTTGTCGTCGTGGACCATCCACCATGCCAACCACATCCGCCCCAGCGCGGACGGTCTCAAGGTCGGCGGCCACCAGGCTTCCTCCGCCTCGCTCGCGACCATCATGTCGGCGCTGTACTTCCACGTGCTGAGACCGGAGGATCGCGTCGCGGTGAAGCCGCATGCGAGCCCGGTGTTCCACGCCATTCAGTATCTGTTCGGCCGGCAGAGCCGCGAGAAGCTGGAGAACTTTCGTGGCTTCAAGGGCGCGCAATCCTATCCTTCGCGCACCAAGGATGCCGACGACGTCGATTTCTCGACCGGCTCAGTCGGCCTCGGCGTCGCGCAGACGCTGTTCGCATCGCTGGTGCAGGACTACGTCAAGGCGCATGGCTGGATGAAGGACCGCCGCGAGGGGCGGATGATTGCCCTCGTCGGCGACGCCGAGATGGACGAGGGCAATATTTTCGAGGCGCTTGCGGAGGGTTGGAAGCACGGCCTGCGCAACACCTGGTGGGTGGTCGACTATAACCGCCAGTCGCTCGACGCCGTCGTCCGCGAGGGGCTCTGGGAAAAGTTCGAGACCATGTTCCGCAATTTCGGCTGGGACGTGGTGATCGTGAAATACGGCCGCCTGATGCGCGAGGCCTTCGCCGAGCCCGGTGGCGAGGCGCTGAAGCGCTGGATCGACAATTGCCCGAACGCACTCTACGCCGCGCTGTGTTTTCAGGGCGGCGCTGCGTTCCGCAAGCATCTGCATGACGAGATAGGCGATCAGGGCGCGATCACGAAGCTGATCGACAAGCGCAGCGACGAGGAGCTGCTGGCGCTGATGTCGAACCTTGGCGGCCATGACATGGCGAGCATGCTCGAGGCGTTCGAGTCCATCGATCACGATCGCCCGGTCTGCTTCATCGCCTACACCATCAAGGGCGTCGGCCTGCCGTTCCAGGGCCACAAGGACAACCATGCCGGTCTGATGACGGTCGCCCAGATGGAAAAGTATCGCGACAGCCAGAACATTCGTCCCGGGCATGAATGGGACAAGTACGAAGGCCTCACGCAATCCGCCGCCGAGCTCGACGCGTTCCTCGCGGGCGTGCCGTTCAACCAGGACGGCCGCCGCCTGACCGCGCCTGTTATCGAGGTGCCCCCGCAGCTCGCCTTCAAGCCATCGCCGCAGATGTCGACCCAGCAAGGCTTTGGTCTCGTGCTGAACGAGATTGCCCGCGGCGACAGCGACTTGGCCAAGCGCATCGTCACGACGTCGCCCGACGTCACCGTCTCGACGAATCTCGGCCCCTGGGTGAACCGGCGCGGCCTGTTCGCCAGCGCCGAGAAAGCCGACTTATTCCGCAGCGAGAAAATTCCGTCCACCTACAACTGGGATGCCTCGCCAAAAGGCCAGCATCTTGAGCTTGGTATCGCCGAGATGAACCTGTTCATCATGCTCTCGGCGCTCGGCCTGTCGCACCAGATCAACGGCGAGCGGCTGCTGCCGGTCGGCACGCTCTATGATCCCTTCATCGAGCGCGGTCTCGATGCCCTGAACTACGCCTGCTACCAGGATGCGCGCTTCATGGTGGCGGCGACGCCGTCGGGGATTACGCTCGCGCCCGAGGGCGGCGCGCATCAGTCGATCGCAACGCCCCTGATCGGCATGGCGCAGGACGGGCTCGCCTCGTTCGAGCCGGCCTTCGTCGACGAACTCGCCGTGATCATGGGCTGGGGATTTGACCACATGCAGCGCGATCCGGGCGAGGGCGGCTCGGTCTATTTGCGGCTTTCGACGCGCAGCGTCGAGCAGGCGCAGCGGATCATGACACCTGAGCTTGCGCAGGGCATCACCGACGGCGCCTATTGGCTGCGCAAGCCGGGCCCGAATGCCGAAGTCGTGATTGCCTATACCGGCGCCGTTGCGCCGGAGGCGATCGAGGCCACCGGCTTCATCGGCGAGAGCCGCCGCGACATCGGCCTGCTCGCGATCACCTCGGCCGATCGTCTCCATTCGGGTTGGACCGCGGCGCGGAAATTGCGGCGGGATCGACGCGGCGTGCAACATCTCAGCCATATCGAGAAATTGCTGGCGCCGTTGTCGCGCGACTGCGGCATCGTGACCGTGATCGATGGGCATCCCTCCGCGCTCGGCTGGCTCGGGAGCGTCCGCGGCCATCGCGTTGAGGCGCTTGGCGTCGAGCAGTTCGGCCAGACCGGCACGATCGCCGACCTCTATCGGCACTACGGCATCGACGCGAATGCGATCATCGATGCGGCCGAAAGCCTCACCACCGGCGCGCCGGTGCTGCATCGGAAGATGGCGGTCTAAGTCTCCGTCGTCGTCCTGGCTTTCGCCGGGACGACGGTGAGAGCCATCTTGCCACGTTCCCGCCATCGGCTCATATAACCTCCGTCCGCCGCAACGCTGGCCCCGCATATGGCGGGTTCAATTGCCGGCGCTTTCGTGCAAGGATGCCTGCCGAAACGCCCCCACCATGCCCCCAAGAAGAGGTTAACGATGGTCAATCGCATGCAATTCTACATCGACGGCGCCTGGGTCGATCCCGCCGTCAAGAAGTCCACCGCCGTGGTCAATCCGGCGACGGAAGAGGCGATGTACGAGGTTGCGCTGGGCTCCAAGGCCGACGTGGACAAGGCCGTCGCCGCCGCCAAGCGCGCCTTTGCAACGTTCTCCCAGACCAGCCGCGACGAGCGCGTCGCACTGCTCTCCAAGGTCATCGAAGTCTACAAGGGCCGTCTCAAGGAGATCGGTGCCGCCGTCTCCGACGAGATGGGTGCCCCGCTGCCGATGGCCGAAAAACTCCAGGCCGGCGCCGGCCTCGGCCATCTCATGACCACGCTCGACGTGCTCAAGAACTACCATTTCGAGGAGCCGGTCGGCACCGCCATGGTGCTGCGCGAGCCGGTCGGCGTGGTCGGCATGATCACGCCCTGGAACTGGCCGCTCAACCAGATCGCCTGCAAGGTCGCGCCCGCGCTCGCTGCCGGCTGCACCATGATCCTGAAGCCCAGCGAGTTCACCCCGACCTCGGCGCTGATCTTCGCGGAAATCCTCCATGAAGCCGGCGTGCCGAAGGGCGTGTTCAATCTCGTCAACGGCCTCGGCCCCGAGGTCGGCGCCGCCATGAGCGAGCACCCCGATATCGACATGATCTCCTTCACCGGCTCGACCCGCGCCGGCATCGACGTGGCCAAGCGCGCGGCTCCGACCGTGAAGCGCGTCAGCCAGGAGCTCGGCGGCAAGTCGCCGAACGTCATCCTCGAAGGCGCCGACCTCACGAAGGCGGTGACCGGCGGCGTGATGCACATGTTCAACAACTCCGGCCAATCCTGCAACGCGCCCTCGCGCATGATCGTGCCGCTGTCCAAGATGAAGGAAGTCGCTGCGATCGCGAAGGCCGTCGCCGACAAGACCAAGGCCGGCGATCCGCGCGCGGAAGGCACCACCATCGGCCCGGTCGTCAACCGCGGTCAGTGGGACAAGATCCAGGGCCTGATCAAGAAGGGCATCGACGAGGGCGCCACCCTCGTCGCCGGTGGCCCGGGCCTGCCCGAAGGCGTCAACAAGGGCTTCTATGTCCGTCCGACCATCTTCGCCGACGTCACGCCCGACATGACGATCGCCCGTGAGGAAATCTTCGGACCGGTGCTGACCATCATCGGCGCCAAGGACGAAGCCGAGGCTGTGCACATCGCCAACGACACGCCGTATGGTCTCGCCGGTTATGTCTCGGGCGCTTCCGTCGAGGACGCCAAGCGCGTCGGTCGCCAGATCCGTGCCGGCAACGTCAACCTCCAGGGCGTGCCCAACGACCGCAGTGCGCCGTTCGGCGGCTACAAGCAGTCCGGCAACGGCCGCGAGTGGGGCAAGTACGGCCTCGAGGACTTCCTCGAAGTGAAGGCCGTCGCCGGCTTCAACGCGGCGTAAGCTTTAGCGGTTGGACAAACACGACGCCGGAGCGGGTAACCGCTCCGGCGTTTTTCTTTGTAGCCCGCATGGAGCGAAGCGCAATGCGGGACCGGTCCCCGGATTGCGCTGCGCTCCATCCGGGCTACGGGCGACAACGCGAGGTGCCGTAGGGTGGGCAAGGCGAAGCGTGCCCACGTCTTTGCGTCCGCGACGGATGGAGGGCACGTCGCTTGCGCTCCTTTGCCCACCCTACGAGACCGTCATTGCGGGAGCGCCTATCCCCCCATCGCGCCCTGCGTGTTCACATACAGCGTGTAGATCGACTGGCTCGCCGCCATGAACAGGCGGTTGCGCTTGACGCCGCCGAAGCAGACGTTCGCGCAGCGCTCGGGCAGCGCGATGCGGCCGATCATGACGCCGTCGGGCGCGAACACCACGACGCCGTCGAGCTCGGGGTCGCCCATGCCCCAGCCGCACCAGAGATTGCCGTCGACGTCGCAGCGCATGCCGTCCGGCGTGCCGGGACCTGCATCGATGTGGACGCGCTTGTTGGAAATCGAGGTGCCGTCCGTCGCGACGTCATAGGCGAGGATTTTCCGGTTCGGCACGCCGCGGGATTCCACGACGTAGAGGATCTTCTCGTCCGGCGAGAAGCACAGCCCGTTCGGACCGAGCACGCCCTCGGCGACGATGGTCGCTTTGCCGGTCGCGGGATCGAGCCGGTAGACATTCGGATCGATCTCGGGCTCGGCCTTGTAGCCCTCGTAATTGCCGAGCAGGCCGAAGGTCGGGTCGGTGAACCAAATCGAGCCGTCCGATTTAACAATGACATCGTTCGGAGAGTTCAACCGCTTGCCGTTGAATTGATCCATCAGCACGGTGATGCTGCCGTCATATTCGGTGCGCACCACGCGCCGCCCGCCGTGCTCGCAGGTGACGAGCCGGCCCTGCCGGTCGCGTGTGTTGCCGTTGGCGAAATTCGAGGGCTTGCGGAACACCGAGACGGCGCCCGTCTCTTCCTCCCATTTGATGATGCGCTGGTTCGGAATGTCGCTGCAGAGCAGATAGCGCCCATCACCGAACCACACCGGCCCCTCGGCCCAGCGCAGGCCCGTCGCCAGCCGCTCCACCGCGGACAATTTCAGCCAGTATTTTTCGAAGCGGGGATCCAGTGCTTTTATCGCGGGATCGGGGTAATAGGTCGCTGGTTGCCAGCCTTGAGTATGGGACGATGCATCGTTCATGTGCAATTCTCGTTGTTGCGTTCCCTCTGTCCAAGTCTGCTAGCATCAGATATCTACGGCCGCAAATCGGTTGCTACATACGAGGAAAGACATGCCGCGCATCTTGATGACGGGAGCTTCGGGCGGGATCGGCACGAGCCTGCGAAAACTGCTGCCGCCGATCTATCCGGATCTCCTGCTCTCCGACATCAAGCCGCCGGCCGATCTCGGAGCGAGCGAAAAATTCAAGGCGGCGGACCTCGCCGACCTCGCTCAGTGCGAGGCGGTCTGCGAGGGCGTCGACGGCATCATCCATTTCGGCGGCTATTCGGTCGAAGGCCCTTGGGACGACATTCTCCAGGCCAACATCATCGGCTGCTATAACCTGTTCGAAGCCGCCTACCGCAAGGGCGTCAAGCGCGTGGTGTTCGCCTCGTCCAATCACGCCGTTGGCTTCTATCCGCGCCACCACAAGATAGGCACCGACGTCACCCCGCGTCCCGACGGCCGCTATGGCGTCAGCAAGGTGTTCGGCGAGGCCGTCGGCGCGCTCTACGCCGACAAGCACGGGCTGAAGGTGACGTGCCTGCGCATCGGAAATTTCGGCGACATGCCGCTCGACCATCGCCGCATCTCGATCTGGCTGAAGCCGGAAGACCTGGTGCAGCTCTGTCAGATCGGGCTCGAGCATCCCGACATTCATTTCGAGGTCTTCTACGGCGTCTCGCTGAACGAGCGCGCCTGGTGGGACAACAGCCGCGCCTACGAGTTCGGCTATCGCCCCACCGGCCGCTCCGAGGATCACGTCGCGCATGCGATGGCCGAGCAGGCCAAGCTCAAGCCGGATCCGATCGGGGATCATTTCCAGGGCGGCGCGTTCTGCAGCAACGAGTTCGACGGCGATGCGAGCCGGATCATTGATTGGAATAAGCGGTAGGCCGCCATGCGCTTCCTCGCCCCGCGTGCGGGGTGAGGAGGGCTCGACGGCACTGGCGCCGGGAGCCTAGTCGAGGCCTTCGTCGGGAATGTTCAATACGGTCCCGCAGGCCTTGCAATGCACCGCGTCGGCGCTGCAGGCCGCAGACCGGTCAGGGGAAGCGCACCTTGGAGGGCGCGAGCAATGTCTTGGCGAGATTCAGAAAAAGAGTCACGCCGAAGATCATGATCACGACGGTGATCAGGCGTCCGACGGTGCCTGGCAAGGTGATGTCGCCGAAGCCGGTCGTGGTCAACGCGGTGACCGTGAAGTAGAGCGCGTCGGCATAGTTGGCGATCTGCTGGTTGTGTGACCTCTGGGTCTCGTAGACAATTCCCGTCATCACGAAAATGAACACGCCGAGATTCGCGACGGCAAAGACGACTTCCTCGTTGCGCCGGAAGAAGGGGCTGTCGATCCGCAGCCGCGCCCATAAAGTTGCCGGATCCTGCCCTTCAGGACCTCGAATGGCACGGAGATGGTGGCGACCAGCCCATGTCCCTCTGTGTTGTTGCGATAAACCATCTCCCGGCAGCCTAGCCCTCCGAAGGATCGAGCATCTCGCCAATCTTGTTGACGGACACGTTGATCGACATGCCGAGATAGTCGCCGGAATCGCCGAACCACGAGCCGGCCAGTGGCACGGCCTGGCCCGGATGCCGCGCGATGGCTACCGGAATGAGATCGAAGCCAGCGCTCAGGCTGTTGGTCGGATCGTAGTCCAGCCAGCCGGCGCCGGGCAGGAACACCTGCACCCATGCGTGGGTCGCGCCGGAACCGGTCATGCCCACGGCGCCCCCATCGAGCGCCGCGTCGTAGAGATACCCGCTGACGAAGCGCGACGCGAAGCCGAGCCGGCGCAACGTCTCGATCATGAGCCAGGCGAAGTCCCGGCAGGTACCTGATTTCGTGCGCAACGTTTCGCCTGGAGACTGGGTGCCTTCGGCATCTCTGCCGCGATAGCTGAACTCGCTGCGAAACAGGCCCAGCATTCGGCGCAGCACATCCGCGGTCCGGTCCTGATCGCCGGCGACAAAGCTCTTGGTCCACGCCGCATGGCTGCCGTCCGCATCATCGGCATGCGGGCGAAGGTAACCGGCAAGGTCGGTCCATTCGTCCGGGGTATACTGCACGGGGACTTCCTCGGCCCGGGGCTCCAGCGGGAACGCCTCCAGGCCCTTGACGCCGAAATAGACGCCGCGAACCTTGAACGTGAATGTCAGCTCGCTGCCGGGTTCGCTGAACTCCATCACCGTGATGGCATTGGAGCGGGAGTCGGTGACCCAATGCACCTTTGATGGCAGGCTGGTGCGAGCGGACCAGCGAAGCAGCCGGGTCGAGGCGCCGCGCCGCGGCAGGAACATGGCCCGGTGCGTGCCGAACCTCACCGGCTTTGCATAGCGGTAGGTCGTGGTGTGCGTGATCTCGCCAATGATCGCCATGCATTGACCCGCTTCGCGTTGCGGCGGTCGTTGAGCACCTTTCCGCGCAGCAACAGCGGACTCCAGCTTTCGGTTTGGCCGCTTCTGCCCATTGATCTAGATCAACGTTGCCCTTGGGATGGTCTGGCTCTTCAAACGATCACGCGTTCCGTCAGACGCTGATGCGCGAATTGGTCGAATGGAGCGAAGGAAATGGGTATCCTTTGGACGATCATCATCGGGTTAATCGTTGGAGTGGTCGCGAAGTTCATCATGCCCGGCGACAAATCCGAGCCCAGCGGGTTCATTTTGACGACGGTTCTGGGAATAGTCGGGGCGTTCGTTGCGACTTATCTAGGTCAAGCCGTCGGATGGTATCGGTTCGGGGAGGGCGCCGGATTCATAGGCAGTGTGGTGGGAGCCATCATCCTTCTCTTCCTGTACGGGCTTTTTGTCGGTCGTCAGGGGCGCGCTTGACCGATCGAGGATGCTGCGTGGCGGCTCGCAAAGAGAGAGCCACGATAAGGAAAATCAAACTGTCGGCCGTCGCGATGCTCGTGTCAGGAATCGTGTCAGGACCTGTGCGCGCCGCGGCGCTCAGCGACGCCGAAGCGACGTTTCTCGATCAGCTCGTCACCGCCTCCGTGGTCCTGGAGCAGCGATGCGGCGGCTACGAGGTCGACGGTAGCGGCGGCGTTCAGCTCGGCGCCCGGCTGCTTGGCAGCCCTGATGCGGCGATGGCCATCATCGACGCCTATGCTGCGGCCATCAAGGCCCGCGATGGCGAGAGCTACGATCCCGGTAAATCCCGCCCCGAAGTGTCCGACGCGGCCGGCAAGACGTTCAGGCGCGTCCGGGCGGCCTTGATCAAGGACCCGAAAGGGGGCTGCGCCGACTATGGCGATGCCAGCGTGGATCGCGGCCTGCTGAGGCGGTACTAAACGCCCGTCGTAGGATGGGCAATGCGAAGCGAACCCCATCGCAGCACTTCTTCCCTGCAGTCGGACCTAGCAAGAAAGGCCCGACGTCATTTTTCAACGCGCGCTTCCTGTTTCTTGGTCACATGCCACAGCACCACATGGTAATGCGGCACATCCACGCCGGGGTGACCCGGGTTGAAGTAGATGCTGACGTGGTCAACTGACCGCGCTGGCCCCGCCCCCTCCAACGACTTGTGATCGTCGATGTCCTTGTTCGGGACCATGTACACGGTCGCCACGAGGCGATCCCTGCGATCGAAACACAGGAATGGCCCCAGCGGCAAAGTGTCGGGCTTGACGAAGATGACGCCAAGGCCTGGAAAGAACTTCGGGAAGTTCACGAGATCGCTGACCCGCTTGTATCCGTTTCTTTCCGCGACCTTCCGCTGATTTGGCGGCGGACGAACGACTTCGTGCTTCCTGCGCGGCTTGCTGCTTCGATGGGGGGCTGTCCTGGCTTGTTCGACCTGGTCAGACGGTGGCGCGGTGGCCGGTGCAAGGGTCTGCGGCGCTGATGGCCAGAAGGGGGCAAATTGGGCGGCTGGGCGCCTCACATCGGCGATCAGGGCGAGCAACGCAACCAAGGCTGTGCTCACAAGCGCTTTGCGCATCGACACCTCCCGAGGTTTGTTTGCCGAGGTTTGTTTGCCGAGGTTTGTTTGGCTTGCTCACTTGCCTGGATTGCGTTCTCGCCAGCGCAGGAAATCCTGGAACAATTCTTCGCGGTCTGGCGGTTTCGCGGTTGGCTTTCCCTCGATGAACCGGCCGAACGCCTTGCGAAGCGCGGCCTCGCCTCCGGATTGCTGCTGGAGCCAGCGCTCTGCCGGTCGGAATCGTCGCCATCCGGGGAGCAGCGCGGCCAGGTTCACCTCGCGCCATTTGGGGTGATGTGCGTCGCCAAGAAACTCAGGAAAGCGCGTGAACAAGTTCTGGACGAAGAATTCCAGCAACCGATATCGCTCGTTGCCGCTCGGCCAGTTGTAGGCGAACAGAGCGGATTTGATCGCGATCGTGTCGACGCTTGCTTCGGCCGCAATGATATTCGGGTAGTCCTGATGGCGAAGCGTCGATGGCAGATAATCTTCTTGCAGCAGCTCTTTGGAGTAGGGGATAGGCAGGAGGCGAATACGATCGAGTTGCGAGATCTGCGTCAGGAAGCTGACCGGCTTTCCTGAGACCAACAGAGCGGCGGAGAGATCTCCCTTCCTCAGACCATCCAGCGCGGCCTCCGGTCCCAGGTTCGACTCGCTGATCTTGACGCCCAGATGGTTCAACACTTCGCGGCCAAGGATGGCGCCGGCACTGCCGTCGTCCCCAAGATTGACCCGTTTTCCCGCCAGCTCCGTCAGGCTTCCGATCTCCGGCCGCGCGAGAAGATGGAACTCTTCGACATGGAGCGGGGCGATGTAGGTCAGCCTGTCAGAGATATCTCCGAAGGTCCTTGTCTCCCGGAGCCGGTCGACCAGGACGACGGGCGCGATCGCCACGTCGGCACCTGCGAGCGTGAGCACATCAAGGACATTGCGGATACCGCCGTTTCCCACGATGGGCAGGACCCGCAATGCGACCTGGCCACGAGGGCCGGTCTCTTGCCCGCCAGCGAGCGTGGTCGCAATGTCCTGAGCGATCGCGAATTCGGTGCATAGCGGCGTACCGGTTACGAATCCCACCGTAAATGGGTCCGCAGATCGTCCCGTTTCCTTCTTGGGGGTGACTTCCTTTCTCGGAGACACTTTCGTGGATTCGCTCGGAGAAGAGGGCGGTCGCTTTTGCGCGAGGGAATCCTGGACCTGTCCGCCGAGCCAGGCCGCTGCAATCAATGCGATGAACAAACCGGCCCGCATCGTTCGCAGACCCTCATTGTTCAACCTGTTCGGTCAATCCCCTGGGCGTGACATGCTCCGAGAAACTGCCACCTGCCGCGTCCGAAGCAAGACCGAGGCTAATGCTTGGCCTTCCAACGCGCCCGGGGCAGCGGCGTTCCGTGATGATGCCTGCAGCGGTTTGCCGACTAGCGTCCGGCCTCGCCCGCAATCCGCACCAGATAATCCGACTTGCTGAACTGCATGTGGTCGACGCAAAGCTGCGCCAGCGCCCAGCTGTCGCGTCCCCTAAGCAACTCGATCATCAGTTCGTGCTGGCGCCGCGACTGGGCCAGCCCCTCGCGGTCGGCGAGGTTCTTCGCGCGCATCGGCAGCGTCAGGTTCATGTAGTCCTGGAGCGAGCGCACCAGATAGGGATTGCCGCAGGCCGAGAACAGCGCGAGGTGGAAGGCGTCGTTGGCTTCGTGGATGCCGCGCAGATCCTGCGCGTCGGCCTTGGCGCAATATTGCCGTTGCAGCGCGGAGAGCTCGTCGATCAGGGCTTGCGGTGCGGGCAGGGGGATCATCAGCGCGGCCTGCCGCGTCAGCATCTCCCTGACCTCGTAGATCTGCCGGACCTCCTCGGACGAGTAGTACCGCACGGTGGCGCCGACATTCTTCTCGCGGCGGACGATGCCGCGCCGCTCCGCATCCACCAGGGCCTGGCGCACGAAGTGGCGGGAGGTGCCGTAGCGGGACATCAGTGCGTCTTCGGTGAGGCGCGCGCCCGGCGGCAGGCGGCCGAAGATGATGTCCTCTTCCAGCCGCGCGACGACGTCGTCCGGGTCGTCGCGCCGGACTGGCATGGCGTCTGCGGTGCGAATCTCGGACATGCCCTCAGCCTCCGGCTTCAGCCGGTCCGCCCTGTGGAGCAGGGAAGGGGCGGATTGTCAATAATTCCTGCCGCTAATGGCGTCCGGAACCATAAAATGGGACAATATGGACCAATCTTATTGACAATCGAGAGGCAGGCTGTACCACAATGGCAAGGTAAGGAGCGGCATGATGACGAGTGGGTTGCGCAAGGGTCTGACGAGCTATGGCGACGCCGGCTTCTCGTTGTTCCTGCGCAAGGCGTTCATCAAGGCCATGGGTTATTCCGACGACGCGCTGGAGCGCCCGATCGTCGGCATCACCAACACCTATAGCGACTACAATCCCTGCCACGGCAACGTCCCGCAAATCATCGAAGCCGCCAAGCGCGGCGTGATGCTGTCGGGCGCGATGCCGTTCGTGTTCCCCACCATCTCGATCGCCGAGAGCTTTGCGCATCCGACCTCGATGTATCTGCGTAACCTGATGGCGATGGATACCGAGGAGATGATCCGGGCCCAGCCGATGGATTCGGTGATCGTGATCGGCGGCTGCGACAAGACGTTGCCCGCGCAGGTCATGGCGGCAATCAGCGCGGACCTGCCGACCGTGGTCATTCCGGTCGGCCCCATGGTTGTCGGCCATCACAAGGGCGAGGTGCTGGGCGCCTGCACCGACTGCCGCCGGCTCTGGGCGAAATACCGCGCCGGCGAGATGGACGATGCCGAGATCGAGGCTGTGAATGGGCGCCTGGCGCCGTCGGTCGGCACCTGCATGGTGATGGGCACGGCCTCGACCATGGCCTGCATGATCGAGGCCATGGGCCTGTCGCTGCCGATGAGCGCGACGATTCCCGCGCCGCACGCCGAGCGTTTCCGTCTGGCGGAGGCGAGCGGCAAGGTGGCGGCCGAGATGGCGAAGGCGAAGGGGCCGAAGCCGAGCGAGCTGCTGACGCCGGCGTCTTTCAAAAATGCGCAGGTCGTGCTTCAGGCGATCGGCGGCTCGACCAACGGCCTGATCCATCTGACGGCGATGGCGCATCGATCGCCGCACCGGCTCGATCTCGAGATATTCGACCAGATTGGCCGCGAGGTGCCGGTGCTGGTCGATCTCAAGCCGTCCGGCGAACATTACATGGAGCATTTCCATCACGCCGGCGGCGTGCCGAAACTGCTGGCGCAGCTCGGTGACCTCGTTGATCTCGAAGCGAAGACCATCAGTGGCCAGACGCTACGCGACGTCGTCGCCAATGCGGAGGATGTGCCGGGCCAGGATGCCATCCGTCCGCGCGACAATCCGATCAAGAAGGAGGGCGGCCTTGCCGTCCTGCACGGCAATCTCGCGCCGCGCGGCGCGGTCATCAAGCAATCGGCCGCGAGCCCGAAGCTGTTGCAACACACCGGGCGCGCCGTGGTGTTCGAATCCGTCGAGGACATGACCGTGCGGGTCGACGATCCCGATCTCGACGTGACCGCCGACGACGTGCTGGTGCTGCGCAATGCCGGCCCCAAGGGCGCGCCGGGCATGCCCGAGGCGGGCTATCTGCCGATCCCGAAGAAGCTGGCGCGCGGCGGCACCAAGGACATGGTGCGCATTTCGGATGCGCGCATGAGCGGTACCGCGTTCGGCACCATCGTGCTGCACATCGCTCCGGAATCCGCGGTCGGCGGGCCGCTGGCGCTGGTGAAGAACGGCGACCTGATCAGCCTGGATGTGGCCAAGCGCAGCATCGAGCTGCTGGTCGATGCGGCCGAGTTGGAGCGGCGTCGTGCTGCGTTGAAGCCGGCCGCAGCGCCGGAGGAAGCCCGGCGCGGCTACGCCTGGCTGTTCAACGAGACCATCATGCAGGCCGACGAGGGCTGCGACTTCGATTTCATGCAGAGGACTGGGAAGAAGACCGAAAAGGGCTGATCGACACTCGAACGAGCGCTCAGACCGCACAAGCGGCGGGCGATAACACAGGGGGAAACGATGATTGCACGATCCATGCGTGGGTTGGCGGCTGCGGCTGCTATGCTTTTCGTCACCGGGGCCGGGGCGCAGGAGGTGAAGCATTATCGCTTCGCCTATGACCAGCCGCGCAACACCGGCTATTCCATCGCGGGCGACCTCTTTGCCGACAAGCTCAAGGAATTGAGCAAGGGCACCATGATCATCGACCAGTATCCGGGCGCGCAGCTCGGGCAGGAGCCGCAGGTGCTCCAGCTCGTGAAGGCCGGCGACGTCGAATTTTCGATCATCTCCTCCGCCAACACCGCGACGATCTCGCCGCAGGCCGGTGTAATGTCGCTGCACTATCTGTTCCGCGACGAGAACCACGTCGTCAAGGGTCTGGCGGATCCCCGCGTGTTCGAAGCGCTCAAGGCCATGATCGACGAGACCACGCAGGGCCTGCACGTGATCGCGACCGGCTCGCAGGGCGTGCGCCACATGTACTCCAGAAAGGAGATCCATAACGTCGGCGATATCAAGGGCGCCAAGATCCGCGTGCAGGCGACCGCGACCGAGGACACCATGTTCCCGGCCTATGGCGCCCAGACCGTGCATATGCCCTTCGGCAGCGTCTACACGAGCTTGCAAACCGGTGTCGTCGACGTCGCCGAGAACAGCATCAACGTCTACCTCGTCAACAAGCATTACGAGGTCGCCCCGGTCCTCAACATCACCGAGCACGAGGCCAACAACGCGATGGTGTTCATCTCGGACAAGCTCTGGCAGAGCCTCTCCGCCGAACAGAAGCAATGGGTGCAGACTGCGGCCAACGAGATCAGCACCAAGGAGCCCGCGAAGGCGTTCGAGCTGGAGCGCACCGCCGCCGAGAAACTGAAGAAGATGGGCGTCAAGGTCGTGCAGGACGTCGACAAGAAGAGCTTCGCGGCGGTCGCCGATCCCTATCTCGACAAGCTCGCCAAGGATCTCGGCCCGCACGCCGAGAAGATCAAGGATTTGATCCGGTCGATTAATTAGAGCGCGCGCTGGAAGACGGTGCGCTCCCTCTCCCGCTTGCGGGAAAGGGGTGGGGGAGGGTGTCTCCGCGGAGAGATTCCCAATGAGGAGAGAACCCTCACCCCGGCGCTCCGCCATAGCCGAGGCTTCGCCTCGGCGTGTCTTTAAGGAACGGCCGCCGAAGGCGGCCTATGCCTCTCCCGCAAGCGGGAGAGGTGCAGCCAATCTGCAGCCGGGGACAACAATGCCCATCGCCGACAAACTGCTCGTGCAACGCCAACGCCACCTGAAATGGCGCTGGCTCGACTGGCTCGAGCTCGCGCTGATGATCCTCTGCGGCGTGCTCTGCTTCGGATTCTCGCTGTCGGTGACCGCCGACATCGTGACCCGGACCACCGGCCATCCCTGGCTGTGGCTGCAGGAGGTCACGTCGACGCTGTTCATCTACGCGATTTTTATCGGCACGGCGGCCGCGACGCGCCGCAACGACCACCTCTATCTCACCGCCATCTCCGAGGCGATGCACGGCGCCTCTCGGCTGATCGTCGAGGTGATCATCCGTCTCGTCGTGCTCGGCGTCGCCTTCTGTCTGATCTGGTACGGCTACCAGAATTATCTGCGCGGCTTCGGCAGTTTTCGTCTGCCGTCGGGCACCCCGATCGCCTCGCTTTACGCGATCATCCCGCTGTCGGGCGTGCTGATCGGCCTGTTCACCATCGAGCAGCTCGTCAACGGCCTGCGCAATGGTTTTGACCATCCCGAACCGCCGGACGAGGATGCGGAGCCGGTCGTTGCTGCCGCGCAGATGGGGGTGCAACCATGAGCGCACCCATTGTCCTGGCGTTGATGACGGTCTGCTTCCTGTCGTTCGGCTATCTCGGCGTGCCCGTGCCGTTCTCACTGATGGCCGGCGTCTTCATCGGTGCGCTGCTGTCGGATGTTTCGCTCGCCGCCATCATTCAGAAGATCTTTGATGGCGTCGATTCCGAAGCGCTGCTGGCGATCCCGTTCTTCCTGCTGGTCGGCGAGCTCATGAGCTCGGCCAACGTCGTGGTGCGAATAGCCAATCTCTCGGTGTCCCTGGTCGGCCATATCAGGGGCGGGCTGTCGCAGGTCGTGGTCGTGTTCAGCATGTTCTTCTCGGAGATGTCGGGCTCCACCACCGCCGACGTCGCCGTGATGAGCCGCGCGCTCGGCGGCCCGATGAAGCGGGAGGGCTATGAGCCCGCCTTCATCGCGGCGATCATCGCGTCCGCATCGACCATCGCCGCGCTGGTGCCGCCGAGCATCACCGCCGTGGTCTATGGCGCGGTCGGCAACGTCTCGATCGCCGGGCTGTTCATGGCGGGCGTCGTGCCGGGCATGATGATCGGTTTCGGGTTGATGATCTATTGCTATTTCTTCGGCCCGTCCGGACTGCGCAAGCCGCGCGCGCCGCTCAAGCAGGTGGCGTTCGCGGCCGGCGATGCCGCTCTGCCGCTGATGATCCCGGTGATCCTGCTTGGCGGAATCTTGACCGGCTGGTTCACTCCGACGGAGGCGGGTGTGGTCGCGGTGGCCTGGATCGTTCTGGTCGTGATTCCCGCGCTCAACCGCGGGCATATCAAGAAGATCCCTTACGATTTCTGCCTCGCCGGCCTGATCTTCTCGCTGCCGCTGATCACCATCGGCGCCGCCAACGCCTTCGGCTGGATGCTCGCTTACCTGCGCGGCGCGACTTACATCGCCGAGTGGATCACCTCGATCGCCGGTAACGATCCGCACCTGATCATGCTCTTGATGGTGCTGCTCTTCACCATCGTCGGCGATTTCATCGAGCCGGTGCCGACCATCATCATCTTCATGCCCCTGGTTAACGCGCTGACGGAAGCCGGCGACATCAATGCCGTGCACATGGGCGTGGTGCTGATCGCGACGCTCGCCTTCGGCCTGATCACGCCGCCCTATGGCCTTGTGCTGCTGATGGCCTCGAAATTCGTCGGCGTCAGCTTTGCCAAGGCGCTACGTGCGGCATTGCCGATCTACCTCGTGTTCCTGGCGACGATCGCGTTCGCGATCTATTTCCCGAGCGTGGTGCTGTGGCTGCCGCGGCACGTGCTCCCGGAATCGGTCGGCTGCTTCAAGTCGCCGGCGGGGACGGGCTATATCTGTCCGCAGTAGCGACTTGCTCGATACGCCATCGCTTGTTTTCGCGCACGTAGCGGAACGGCGTGCCGTGGCTATTCCTGAAGTAGCTGCCGCACAGCGCGTTTGCCATGCCCTGCATCACCGCGTCGTGGCAGACGAACAGCAGGTTGTCGTCAGGATGACGCTCGAGCCAGGTCGACACGCAAAGCAGCGAGCGTTTGGCCATGGCGTCCCAGTTCTCGCCGTCGGTCGGAAGGATCGACACGAGGCCGGTCGCTGATTTGACGCCGTGCTTGATCATGAGGTCGCGGACGGGCAGGCCCTCAAAGCTGCCGAAATCGAACTCGATGATGCCTTCGTCGATCGCAAGCGGGACCGAGATCGCGTCCGCGATGATCTCTGCCGTTCGCGCCGCGCGCACCAGGGGGCTTGCGACGATGCGGCTAATGCTGACGCCGCCAAGCATGTCCACGGCTTCGTGCGCCTGCCGCAGGCCGTCCTCGTTCAGCGGATTGTCGGTCCGGCCCTGGAATCGGCCCTCGCGATTCCAGTCGGTCGCGCCGTGACGAAGGCCGTAGAAGCTGCGCGCGGGCGTCGTCACTTTGACTTGCTCGTGAATTTCTTCACGGCAGTGCGAAACTCCTCCGTGTTCATCGCCATGATGATCTTGTGCTCTTCGGCATCTAACTGCTGTTTCACCGGCGTGGTGGCGGCCTGGTAGACCAGCTGCTTTGTGCCGGCGATTGCGGCCGACGGGTTCTGCGCGAGACGCTCGGCGAGCTTTCGCGTCGCCGCCTTCAATTCCGCGGCGGGAACGACCTTGGCAACGAGACCCCATTCATGGGCCTGCTGCGCTGTGAAAGTGTCCTCGGCGAGAAAAATCTGCAGCGCGCGACGGGGGCCGACCGTGCCGACGATGCCGACCGTCGAGCCGCCGTCGGGTGATACCCCGATTTTGGCATAGGCCGGCGTGAACTTGGCGTCGTCGGCGGCGATGCAGAGGTCGGTGACGAAGGCGAGGCCCATGCCGGCGCCGGCGGCCGAGCCGTGCACGCTCGACAGCGAGATCTTCGGCATGCGCCTGACGATCTCGATGAAGGCGTGATAGTGCTTCAGGAGCTGGCCCACGACCGGCGTCACCGTACCCGCTTCGGCGGCCGCCCCGATCGTTTGCAGATCGCCGCCGGCCGAGAAGGCGCGGCCTTCGCCTTCGAGCACCACGACGCGGATATTGTCGTCGCCTTCGATGGAGGCCGCGAGCTGCTCGAGCTTCCGGGCGATCGCAAGGTTGACGGAGTTGAACGCGGCGGGACGGTTGAGCGTGATGGTCGCGATTGGACCATCGATCCGGAGCAGGGCGGGATCATCGGGTTGGGAGACGGGCGCGGTCATTTGAAAATCCCCGGCAGGAGGTCATTGCTGCAACTAAATCGCAGAAGGCGGGAGGTGACAATCCCCGGGCCGCCAGTGCCCCGGCGGCTCTTGCGCTGGGCGGACCGATAGGCTCAAATGGGCCTGCCTTTGCCAAGGAACGGACACGAGCGCCGGCTCCTCGTAAGGCCAGCAAATCAAAATCAGCAAAAGAGGAGACGACATGGGTCACGCTCGTGTCTCCAGAAGTGGGCTGCTCCAATGACCGACGGTTCGGTGATCATCGTCGGTGCCGGCCATGGCGGCTACCAGGCCGCGGCATCCTTGCGCCAGGCGGGCTTTTCGCAGCGCATCTGCCTCATCAATGACGAGGCGCATCTGCCCTATCAGCGGCCGCCGCTGTCCAAGGCCTACATCAAGGGCTCCGCCGGGCCCGAGAGCCTAATGTTCCGGCCGGAGAAGTTCTACCACGACCAGAACATCGAGCTGATTGCGGGCCGCGCGGTGTCGATCGACCGTGCGGGCCGCAAGGTCCTGCTCGCCTCGGGCGAGACGCTTGCCTACGGCCATCTCGTGCTGGCGACGGGCGCGCGCAACCGGCTTCTTGATCTGCCGAATGCCAATCTGCCTGACGTGAAATATTTGCGCATTCTCGACGAGAGCGAGGCGCTGCGTGCGGTCATGCCCTCGAAGACACGGGTCGTGGTCATCGGCGCCGGTTTCATCGGCCTGGAATTCGCCGCGACCGCGCGGATCAAGGGCCTCGAGGTCGACGTGCTCGAGCTTGCCCCGCGCGTGATGGCGCGCGCCGTGACGGCGGAAGTCTCGGAGTATTTTCAACAACGCCATCGCGAGGCCGGCATCCGCATCCATCTCGGCGTGCAGGCCACCTCGATCGAAGCCGAGAACGGCAAGGTCACCGGCGTCTCCTTGAGCGACGGACGGCATCTGCCCGCTGAACTCGTCGTGGTCGGCGTCGGTGTGTTGCCGAACATCGAGCTGGCGGCCGAGGCTGGATTGCCGGTCGCTGCCGGTATCGTCGTCGACGAATATCTTTCGACGGCCGATCCAAACATCTCCGCGATCGGCGATTGCGCGCTGTTCGCGAGCCCGCGCTTCGGCGGATCGCTGCGGCTGGAATCGGTGCAGAACGCCACCGACCACGCCCGCTGCCTCGCGGCGCGGCTGACCGGCGACAGCAAGCCCTATGACGGCCATCCCTGGTTCTGGAGCGACCAGGGCGATGACAAGCTGCAGATCGCTGGGCTGACCACGGGCTACGACCGCGTCGTGCTGCGCGGCGATCCCGCCAAGAAGGCGTTTTCCGCGTTCTGCTACAAGGGCGACAAGCTGCTCGGCATCGAGTCCATCAACCGCGCCGGCGACCACATGTTCGGCCGCAGGCTGCAGGGCATGGACCGCTCGATCACACCGGAGCAGGCTGCCGACGAGAGTTTCGATCTGAAGAGCGCGTTGGCGTGATCAGCTTGCGGTGATCGCTGCGGCGACCTCTGTGGCCGTAGGCATCGACGGTCCCGCGCCCATCCGCTGCACGCTGATCGAGGCGGCGGCGTTGGCGAAGGTGAGGGCGGCGCGCAAGGGCACG